>NZ_JBHXLU010000050.1:0-85933 GCF_042720695.1 Streptomyces sp. NPDC058457
GCGTTGACTTTTGGCACGCTGTTGAGTTCTCAAGGAACGGTCGCTTCCTTTGTACTCACCCTCTCGGGCTTTCCTCCGGGCTTCCCTTCGGTGTTTCCAACCTTACCAGATCCGTTTTCCGTTCCGTTTCCGGTCGGAATTCATTTCCGGTGGCCGTTGGAGGGCCTTTGCCTTTTCGATTGCCTTTCGGCTCTCTTTCGGCGATTCCGACTTTATCAGAAGTTCTTGGCCGGTCTGACCGGCCACTCATTTCTGAGTAAATCGGAGGGTGGCTTCGATGTTCGGAGAGAACTCTCCGTTATGAAGCAGATCGATTCTAACGATCAGCCCTGAACCTGTCCAGTTCTAGGCAACTGTTTGAATCTACCTCCCCATCCAACCCGTGTCAACGGGTCTTCCGGGACGAGGAGGACACTAGCAGCTCACGGGAGGTCTCCGCACATCAGGCGGCCGTTGGGACGAACGCGCTGCGCTCGGTCTCCTCGAGGTCACCCGTCTCGCCGGCGCGAGCGGCACGGCCCCCCACGACAAAGACGTAGGCCAGGAAGGCCAGCTCAGCCACTACTCCGATGCCTATGCGCGCCCAGGTCGGCAGGCCGGACGGGGTGACGAAGCCTTCGATGGCGCCGGAGACGAACAGGACCAGGGCCAGGCCTATCGCCATGCCCACGGCGGCGCGGCCCTCTTCGGCCAGGGCCGTACGGCGACTGCGCGGGCCGGGGTCTATGAGAGTCCAGCCGAGGCGGAGTCCGGTTCCCGCGGCCACGAAGACCGCGGTGAGTTCCAGCAGCCCGTGCGGGAGGACCAGACCCAGGAAGGTGTCGAGGCGGCCGGCCGAGGACATCAGGCCGAAGCCGACGCCCAGGTTGAGCATGTTCTCGAAGAGGATCCAGAGGACCGGAAGACCGAGAAAGACACCCAGGACCAGGCACATCGCGGCGGCCCTGGCGTTGTTCGTCCACACCTGGGCCGCGAAGGAAGCCGCGGGATGGCTGGAGTAGTACGTCTCGTACTCGCCGCCGGGGCGGGTCAGCTCGCGGAGCTGGCTGGGGGCCGCGATGGTCGACTGTACGTCCGGGTGCGTGCCGATCCACCAGCCCAGAAGGATCGCGACGGCAGTGGAGACGAGCGCGGTCGGGACCCACCAGTGGCGGGAGCGGTAGACGGCGGCCGGGAATGCCTGTCCGAGGAAGCGGGCGACGTCGCGCCAGGAAGCGCGGCGGGTGCCTGTCACCGCGCTGCGCGCGCGTGCCACGAGTTGGCTGAGGCGTCCGGTCAGCTGTGGATCGGGAGCGCTGGACTGGATCAGGGAGAGATGGGTCGCGGTGCGCTGGTAGAGCGTGACGAGTTCGTCGGCCTCGGCTCCGTTGAGGCGCCGCTGGCGGCGGAGGAGCGCGTCGAGACGGTCCCACTCGGCTCGGTGTGCGGAGACGAAGACGTCGAGGTCCATCGGGTCTGCCTGCTCCTCGGCTGGTCGTCGACTGCCTGTCGTAGCAATGTCGCAGCCGTCAGCTTGTCGTACTGCGGCGCGATGCGTCCTCAGCTTGGCAGACTTGTGCTGTACAGGGCAGACCAGGGGAAGGCGGCGGGCGTGAGTGAGCTGGTGACGGGCGAGGCGGTGGCGCTCGAACTGCGTCCTGCGAGGCTGCCCAGCAGGGCGCTGGCCGTCCTGCTCGACCTGATCGTGGCCTTCACCGTGTACATCGCCATTTCGATAGGGCTGGCGGCGGCCACGGCCTCGCTCGACGACGCCGCGCAGATCGCCCTGGCGATCGCGGCGTTCCTGCTGGTGCTGGTCGGTGCGCCGATCGCGGTGGAGACGCTGAGCCACGGTCGGTCGCTCGGGAAGATGGCGTGCGGACTGCGGGTCGTACGGGATGACGGCGGGCCCATCAGGTTCCGGCATGCGCTGGTGCGGGGCGCTCTCGGCGTGGTCGAGATTCTGGTGACGTTCGGGGTCGTCGCCTGTATCGCCTCTCTGGTCTCGGCACGTGGGCGGCGGCTGGGGGATGTGTTCGCGGGGACCCTGGTCGTGCGGGAGCGGGTGCCCGTCGGGCAGGCCCGTTTCGTTCCGCCGCCTCCGCCCTGGCTGGCGGGACGGTTCGCCGGGCTGGACCTGTCGGCCGTTCCGGACGGGCTGTGGCTCGCGGTCCGGCAGTACCTGACGCGGATGCAGCAGCTCGATCCGCAGGTCTCGTGGGCGATGGCCGTTCAGCTTGCGGGCGATCTCGCGACCCGGACGGGGACTCCGGCGCCCCCGGACATTCCACCGGCCGCCTATCTGGCGGCGGTGGTGCAGGAGCGGCAGGCCCGCGAAGCCCGGCGGGCCTTCGCCGACCATGCTCCTCCGTCTTCCGCTGCCTCCGACGCGTACGCGCCTTCGGTACCCAGTACGCCTCCTGGCCCCGGCTCTGTGCCTACCCCCGGCCCGGTGCCTACCCCTGTCCCCCCACCGCCGGCGGCCCCCGTTGCTCTTCCTGCGGCGGCGGCCGAGCGGCCCGCCACCGGGTTCGTGCCGCCGGCGTAGGCGTGGTTCGGCCCGTCGGCCCGTTGTTCAGTCGTCGGGGTCCTTGAAGACCGACGGCGGTGACTGCAGGTCCTCCAGCTCGATTCCGGGGGCTGCCAGGACTACGTCGCCGGCGAGGTGCACGGAGTGCTGTTCGCCCGTGTCCAGGGCTGTGACCTGGTATTCGTCCACGGTCAGAGGGCCGTTGTCAGTGGCGTGTGTTTCTCTTTTCAGCAGGGCCCAGGACTGGTCCACAGTGCGGGGGGCGAGGACCGGGTCCGTGAAGGCCACCAGGCGTACGCGGGTCGCGGCGGCGGAGGGGGTGAGGCGCAGCAGACGGGCGGTGGCGACCAGGAACGCGGGGGACGTGCCGGTGAAGGCGTGGGCGCGCACATTGCCTTCGGTGGCATGGGTGCCGGTGGGGTCCGTGCGGACCCAGGTGACGCCGTCCAGGGCGGCGCCTCGTACCTGCCAGCCCCCGGCGTGGAGTTCGAGGCGGATGGGGCGGCCGAGGTCGTCGAGGGTGAGATCGACCGAGCCGCCGTGGTCACCGGAGGGGGTGGTCACTTGGGAGACATAACGCCAGCCGGAGGGGCCGGGGGCGCACTGGAAGTGTTCTTCGCCGAGGGGGGTGTGATCGTGCGGATCGTGGAGCGAATAGCGGCCGCGGGGCATGGGGGTCCTGGGGCTTGACGGGGGTGTGGGTCCGGCGCTCGGACCCGCGGTACGGCCGCGCGGGCGGTCGAAGGGCCAAAGGGGCAGGCCCCCGGCACGGGGGTGCGGGGGCCTGCCTCGGCGGACCGGAGGACCTGCCCACCGGGAGAGCGCGTCAGTGCACGGGTGCGCTTCCCGGTGGGCAGGACCCGGGCTCAGTAGCGGTAGTGGTCCGACTTGTACGGACCCTCGACCTCCACGCCGATGTACGCGGCCTGCTCGGGGCGCAGCGTCGTCAGCTTCACGCCGAGCGCGTCCAGGTGCAGGCGGGCGACCTTCTCGTCGAGGTGCTTGGGCAGCGTGTAGACGCCGACCGGGTACTCGTCGGGCTTGGTGAACAGCTCGATCTGGGCCAGGGTCTGGTCCGCGAAGGAGTTGGACATCACGAACGAGGGGTGGCCGGTGGCGTTGCCCAGGTTCAGCAGGCGGCCCTCGGAGAGGACGATGAGCACCTTGCCGTCGGGGAAGGTCCAGGTGTGGACCTGCGGCTTGACCTCGTCCTTGACGATGCCGGGGACCTTGGCGAGGCCGGCCATGTCGATCTCGTTGTCGAAGTGGCCGATGTTGCCGACGATGGCCTGGTGCTTCATCTTGGCCATGTCCGAGGCCATGATGATGTCCTTGTTGCCCGTCGTGGTGACGAAAATGTCGGCCTTGTCGATGACCTCGTCGAGGGTCGTGACCTGGTAGCCGTCCATCGCGGCCTGGAGGGCGCAGATCGGGTCGATCTCGGTGACGATCACGCGGGCGCCCTGTCCGCGCAGGGACTCCGCGCAGCCCTTGCCCACGTCGCCGTAGCCGCAGACGACCGCGGTCTTGCCGCCGATCAGGACGTCGGTGGCGCGGTTGATGCCGTCGATCAGCGAGTGGCGGCAGCCGTACTTGTTGTCGAACTTCGACTTCGTGACGGCGTCGTTGACGTTGATCGCCGGGAACAGGAGGACGCCGTCGCGCTGCATCTCGTACAGGCGGTGGACGCCGGTCGTGGTCTCCTCGGTCACGCCGCGGATCTCGGAGGCCAGCTGGGTCCACTTCTGCGAGCCGTCCGTGATGGTGCGGTGCAGGAGTTCGAGGATGACGCGGTGCTCGTCGGACTCGGCGGTCTCGAGGCCGGGGACCTTGCCGTCCTTCTCGTACTCGACGCCCTTGTGGACGAGGAGGGTGGCGTCACCGCCGTCGTCGAGAATCATGTTGGGGCCGCCGGTGGGGCTGTCCGGCCAGGTCAGCGCCTGCTCCGTGCACCACCAGTACTCCTCCAGGGTCTCGCCCTTCCAGGCGAAGACCGGGACGCCCTGCGGGTTGTCGGGCGTGCCGTTCGGGCCGACGGCGATGGCGGCGGCCGCGTGGTCCTGGGTGGAGAAGATGTTGCAGGACGCCCAGCGGACCTGCGCGCCCAGGGCGACCAGGGTCTCGATCAGGACGGCGGTCTGCACGGTCATGTGCAGGGAGCCGGTCACGCGGGCCCCGGCCAGCGGCTGGGTCTCGGCGTACTCCTTGCGGATCGCCATCAGGCCGGGCATCTCGTGCTCGGCGAGGGTGATCTCCTTGCGGCCGAAATCGGCCAGGGAGAGGTCGGCGACCTTGAAGTCCTGTCGGTTGTCGACAGTCGTCATTGCGAGCTGCTCCTCGGGTTGGGTCGAGGGTGGGTACGGCTGGTCTGCGCGGCGGCGGACACATGGGTGCCCGAGAAGAGGACACAGGCATGCCCACGTACGCGCAGCGCAGTCCGTCGGAGGCCCTCTCTCCCTCGGACGGTCCGTAGGGGACCGCCCGACCGCCATCAGCAGCGACGTCTGGCTCCGTCCCAAGCTACACCGGAGGAGCGGGCCGTCCCCAGTCCGCCTCCGAACAGATCACGCCGTTCGAGGAGGGTGAGCGTGTCGGCGAAGGTGTCGGCGGGGGTGCGGTGGGGTGGTCGCCGGGGGTGCCGGGGCGGGTGGATCGGGGGTTCCGGTCGGTTGCGCGGGGGTGTCCGGGGGCGGCGCCGCTTCGTGTGACGAAGGTGTCGGGAGATCGGCCTGATCGATCCGGTCGGCCCTGCGCGCACAGGGGGCGCAGGGCCGAGCTGCGGATGACGACGGGCCCGCTCCCGGCGAGCCGAGGGAGCGGGCCCGTGCTGTCGGGCGGAGGGGGGATCAGTGGTCGGCGGGGTGGGGGTTCGGACCGCCCGGGGTAGCTTCCGGGTTGGGCCCCTTGGCGGCCTCTGCCTCGCTGTAGATGTCGGGTTCCAGATAGATCACGCGGGCGATGGGGACCGCGGTGCGGATGCGGGCCTCGGCGGCGTTGATGGCCTTGGCGACCTCGGCGGCCGTGTCGTCGTGCTGGACGGCGATCTTGGCGGCGACGAGGAGCTCCTCGGGGCCGAGGTGGAGCGTGCGCATGTGGATGATGCCGGTGACCGTGTCGCCGTCGACGATCGCGGCCTCGATCTTCTTGACCTCCTCGACGCCCGCGGCCTCGCCGAGCAGGAGGGACTTGGTCTCGGCGGCCAGGACGAGGGCGATCAGGACGAGCAGGACGCCGATGCAGACCGTGCCGATGCCGTCCCAGACGCCGTCGCCGGTGAGCAGGGCGAGGCCGACGCCGAGGAGGGCGAGGACGAGGCCGATGAGTGCGCCGAAGTCCTCAAGGAGGACGACCGGCAGCTCGGGGGCCTTGGCCCGGCGGATGAACTGCGACCAGGACAGCTTGCCGCGCAGTTCGTTGGACTCCTTGATGGCCGTCCTGAAGGAGAAGCCCTCGGCGATGATCGCGAAGAGGAGAACGCCCACCGGCCAGTACCAGTGCTCCACTTGGTGGGGGTGGTTGATCTTCTCATAGCCCTCGTAGATGGCGAACATGCCACCGACCGAGAAGAGCACGATGGAGACGAGGAAGGCGTAGATGTACCGCTCGCGGCCGTAGCCGAAGGGGTGTTGCGGGGTCGCCTCGCGCTGGGCCTTCTTGCCGCCGATGAGCAGCAGGAACTGGTTGCCGGAGTCGGCGAGCGAGTGGACGCCCTCGGCGAGCATCGACGAGGAGCCGCTGAAGGCGAACGCCACGAACTTCGATACCGCGATCGCGAGGTTGGCACCGAGTGCCGCCACGATCGCCCTGGTGCCGCCTGACGCGCTCATGTGTTCGCGTTGTCCCTTCTCGTTCTCGTCTTCGCCGGTACTCGTCTTTGCCCGTGCTTTGCCGGTGGGCCATTCTTGCAGCCCTGTCCGGGAGCGGCGCGTCAGGTATCCACACTCCCGGTACGACAATCAGACCCCGCGCGTGGACCTGGTGAGAAGCACGGTCATCTCAGACGATCACCGTGGCACGGAAGACCGTGCCCGCGCCCGACACCTCCGCCTTCTCACTCGCCGGGACGAACACCGACCGGCCGGGGGCCAGGTCGTACTCGCCGACGCGGACCGTGCCGGCCGTGCAGAGCAGGATCTGCGGGGTCGGCAGGGTGAGGTCGTGGGCGGTGGTCCCCTCGGGAAGGACGTACCGGGAGAGGCGGAACTCGTCGATCGGTGTCTCGTAGACCTCCTCGCCGTCCGGGGCGGCTTCGGGGCGCAGCACGCCCGCGTCACCCGCCTCGAAGCGGACGACGCGCAGGAGTTCGGGGACGTCGACGTGCTTGGGGGTCAGACCGCAGCGCAGGACGTTGTCGGAGTTGGCCATGATCTCGACGCCGAGGCCGTTGAGGTAGGCGTGCGGGATGCCGGCGCCGAGGAAGAGGGCTTCGCCGGGCTGCAGGCGCACGTGGTTGAGGAGCATGGCCGCGATCACGCCGGGGTCGCCGGGGTAGTGGTGGGCGATGTCGGCGTAGGGCAGGTAGTCGCCGCCGAGGCGGGTGCAGGCGGCCGTGGCCTCGGCGACCGTGTGGGCCATCTCCTCGCGGTCGGCGCTGAGGATCGCGGTGAGGACCTCGCGCAGGGCGGCGTCCTCGGGGTGTGCGCGCAGCAGGTCGACGTACGGCTTGAGGGAGTTCACGCCGAGGCCGTCGAGGAGTTCGGCCGTCTGCTCCGGGGCACGGAAGCCGCACAGGCCGTCGAACTCGGTGAGAGCGCAGATCAGTTCGGGCTTGTGGTTGGCGTCCTTGTAGTTGCGGTGCGGGGCGTCGATCGGGATGCCGCGCTGCTCCTCGTCCTCGTAACCCTCCCTGGCCTGTTCCAGGTTGGGGTGCACCTGGAGGGAGAGCGGGGCGCCGGCGGCGAGGATCTTGAGCAGGAAGGGCAGGCGGGGGCCGAACCTGGCCACGGCCGCCTCGCCCAGTTCGGCCTTCGGGTCCGCGTCGATGACCTCGACGAGCGTGCCGCGCGCGGTGCGCGAGGGGGCGCCCGGGTGTGCGCCCATCCACATCTCCGCCTGCGGCTCACCGCTCGGCTCGACCCCGAGCAGCTTCGGGATGGCGGTCGGGGAACCCCAGGCGTAGGGGCGGATGGTGTTGTCGAGGAGATCCATGACTTCTCTCTGCCGGTTCTCTGCGGGCTAGGGCGAACAAGGTCGTGCAGGGGCACAGGGCGGCGGGCCCCCACCGGGCGGCGGTGTTCACCTCGTGTTCCCCTACCGGTTCGCCTTCGGTACGGCCCTCAGGTCGTCCTTCGGGCGGCGGGGCCGGTGTCGGTGTCCACCTCAGGCCCCCGAAGCGAGCGCCAGGTAAACGGCGGCGAAATCCGTGACGGCGATCAGTTCCGCCAGGGTCTCCAGCGCGTCGCCGGCCTCGGGCTCCAGCTCGCTGATCGGGGTGTCGTGGCCGAGGGCGAGGTCGCGGGCGGCGGGTGCGGCGGTGAGGCCGCCGATGGGGCGGTCGCGGAGCAGCACCACGCGCGCGTGCAGCGCGGGCGCCTCGTCCACCCGGTCGCGGAAGAAGTCGTCGGGGTCCGCGTTGGCGGCGAGCGGCCCGGCGAGCAGGGCGGTGTGGGCCGCCAGGGCCTCGGGCAGTTCGGCGACCAGGGCGGGGCGGCCGGCCAGTTCGGCGAGGGCGGCGGCGAAGCGGCGGCCGGCCGGGCCTGCCGAGTCGCCCTCCGTCCAGACCACGGGGAGCGCGTCGGCGAGTTCCGAGGCGAGGGTCTTGGCCGGGTTGCTGTAGGTCACGATGGCCGGGCCGCAGCGCTCGGCGATGCGGTCGAGGCGGTCGGCGACCTTCTCCAGGTCATCAGGCGGGGCGATGACCAGACCGATCCGGTCGAGGAGGGCGAGCAGCGGGGTGAGCAGCGCCCACAGGACGCCCGGGGAGGAGCCGGCGAGCGGCTCACCGTGGTCGTACGGGGCCGTCGCCATCGGCATGAACAGGCCGTGGGCGCCGGCCACCGCCTCGGCGAGCGGGGTGCCGGCGGGGGCCACGGCGGCGACCGAGCAGCCGCGCCGGTAGGCCTGGTCGGCGAGGAGGGAGAGGCTGGGTTCGGTGCCGTCCGGGGTGGCGATGAGCAGGAGGTCGACGGAGCCGGCCCAGCCGGGGAGCTCCCAGCGCAGGGCGCCGGCGGCCGGGGCGACGCCGGTGGGGGCCAGGCGGGTGACGGGGCTGCCGGGGCCGGCCAGCGAGCCGAGGAGGTCGGCGGCGTGGGTGGCGGCGACGCCGGGGCCGGCGATCAGTACGGCACGCGGGCGGCCGTCCGGCTTCAGCTCCCGGACGCCGGCCTCGGTGGCGTGCCGGGCGGCCGTACGGACGCGGGCGCCGGCCTCGGCTGCGCCGCGCAGCAGACCTCGGCGGTCGGCCTCGGCGAGGCCCTCCGGGGTGTCGAGCAGCGATTCGTCGAGCATGGAGCGGCCTCCCGGTGCCGGGGTCCTGGTGTTCTGGTGTTCTGCGATTGTCGGGCCTGCTGCTTACGCCGGGCGGCGGGCCTCGTCGACGAGGAGGACGGGGATGTCGTCGCGGACGGGGTACGCCAGGCCGCAGTCCTGACCGGTGCAGATCAGCTCGGCGTCCTGCTCCTTGAGGGTGGCGTGGCAGGCCGGGCAGGCGAGGATCTCCAGGAGGCCGGCTTCGAGCGGCATGGGGTTTCCCTTCGGGGGTGGATGTTCGCGTGCGGTCAGGTTACCGCCGGTGGGGTGGGTTGGGCTGGCCGCCGGTGACAGGTGACCGCCCGCCGGAGTGACCGCCCAGGGGGCTCCGCCCCCTGGACCCCCGAGACCTTCGCCCACCCACCACCCGACTCGGTGGGTCGAAAGGCGAGGGCGGGGCGAGGTGACTCGGCCGGCTGAGAAACGCCCGGGGTACGGGGTGACTCGATCGGTTGAAAAGCGAGGACGGGGGGCGACTCGGTCGGTTGAAAAGCGAGGAGGCGGCGGGCGGCTCGACCGGCCGAGAAGCACCCTGCGTACGGAGCGATTCGGCCGGTTGAAAAGCGAGGACAATGCGGGCGACTCGGTCGGCTGAGAGGTGCCCGGGGTGCGAGGCGACTCGGCCGACCGACAGGTGCCCGGGGTGCGGGGTGACTCGGTCGGCTGAGAGGTGCCGGGCGTGCGGGGCGAGGCGGCTTGTCGGTGGGTGACGCGGTCGGGGAGCTGGGGTCACGCCCTGATGATCGCCAGTACCTCGTCCCGGATCTTCGTCATCGTCGCCTCGTCCCTTGCCTCCGCGTTCAGGCGGAGCAGCGGCTCCGTGTTGGAGGGGCGGACGTTGAACCACCAGTCGGCGGCGGTGACGGTGAGGCCGTCGAGGTCGTCCAGGGTGACGTCGTCGCGGTCGCCGTAGGCCGCGCGGATCTCCGCGAGGCTGGCCTGCTGGTCGGCGACCGTGGAGTTGATCTCACCGGAGCCGGTGTAGCGGTCGTACTGGGCGACGAGGGAGGACAGCGGGCCGGACTGGCCGCCGAGGGCGGCGAGGACGTGCAGGGCCGCCAGCATGCCCGTGTCGGCGTTCCAGAAGTCCTTGAAGTAGTAGTGGGCCGAGTGCTCGCCGCCGAAGATCGCGCCTGACCTCGCCATCTCGGCCTTGATGAAGGAGTGGCCGACACGCGTGCGGACGGGGGTGCCGCCGTTCTCCCGGACCACTTCGGGGACGGTCCAGGACGTGATCAGGTTGTGGATGACCGTGCCCTTGCCGCCGTTCTTCGCCAGCTCGCGTGCGGCCACCAGGGCAGTGATCGCCGACGGGGAGACCGGCTCGCCGCGCTCGTCCACGACGAAACAGCGGTCCGCGTCGCCGTCGAAGGCCAGGCCGAGGTCGGCGGACTCGGCGCGCACGCGCTCCTGGAGGTCCACGATGTTGGCGGGATCGAGGGGGTTGGCCTCGTGGTTCGGGAAGGTGCCGTCCAGCTCGAAGTACATCGGGACCAGGGTCAGCGGCAGGCCCTCGAAGACCGTCGGGACCGTGTGCCCGCCCATCCCGTTGCCCGCGTCGACCACGACCTTCAGCGGACGGATGGAGGTCAGGTCCACGAGCGAGCACAGGTAGGCCGCGTAATCCGACAACGTCTCCCGGGTGGTGATCGTTCCCGGCGAGGCGGCCGGCTCGGGGGCGCCCTCCTGCAACCAGCGTTCGGCCAGCTCCCGGATCTCCGTCAGGCCCGTGTCCTGCCCCACCGGCGCGGCTCCCGCGCGGCACATCTTGATGCCGTTGTACTGCGCCGGGTTGTGCGAGGCCGTGAACATCGCGCCGGGCAGGCCGAGGGCGCCCGAGGCGTAGTACAGCTGGTCGGTCGAGCACAGGCCGATCTCGGTGACATCGACGCCCCGGGCCGCCGCACCGCGCGCGAAGGCGCGGGACAGACCGGGCGAGGAGGGCCGCATGTCGTGGCCGACGACGATCGCGGCGGCACCGGTCACCTGGACGAACGCGGCGCCGAACAGCTCGGCGAGCGCCTCGTCCCACTGGTCCGGAACCACCCCGCGCACGTCGTACGCCTTCACGATCTGCGACAGATCAGCAACAGCCACTGGCCAACCCTCCTGAAATCCTCTCGGTCGCCCCAAACTACCTGTTCCGGGTGAGAGGCCGACGCGGGATCCCCCAGCGGATACCCGGCGGACGCCTGGCTGTGATCTGCGGCGATCCGGTCGCGCTCGGTCGGAGTGGGTCGGAGTGGATCGGAGTGGATCGGAGTCGGTCACGGTTGGCTGTAGGCGACCATTGGTCGCCGCGCCACGGGCGAGCGCCGCCGTCAAGCACCGGGGCGGGTCCTGAAGGCGAGCGCCGCGGTGGGTCCTCAGGGCGAGCACAGTTCTGCGGGGAGACCGTCTTGACGAGCGCGCCGCCGGAGCTGTTGGCGGTCGCCGGGAGTTGCGGGGAGAGGCCCGGCTCGTGGGCGACGCTCACCTGGAGGGCTCCGAAGCGCGGGCCGGCCGAGGTGTCGGAGCCGGAGACGGCGACCCCGAACCAGCCGGGGGCCGGCGGCGGGAAGGCGCGCCCCGTTCTGGACTCCGACGCGAAGTGGCCGATCGTCGCGGGCTGTCCGGAGATGTTCATGACGCGGGCGAGGGCGAGGACGGACGTCACGGCGAGGATCGCGAACCGCAACTCCCGTACGGCGGTCGCCCATTCAGCGAGCGCCACGCGCGCGTGCACGCGCAGGACGGCCACCGTGGCGATGCCGGCCAACGGGACCAGCGTGCCGCCCCTGGAGACGATCGGCCAGGTGAAGAGACTTACGCCGACCGGCGCCAGCGGCGCCACCAGGGCGAGGAGCAAGGGCTGGCGGCCGATGGCGGAGGCGGCCGAGTCCGGCGGCAGGCCGGTGATCTGAGCGAGCGTCACCACCGGGGTGCCCATCGCGCCGAAGCAGAAGGCGATCACGACGGCCTGGATGCGCCGATCGTCGGAAAGTCGCCCGAACGAGCGACACAGGACGGCGTGCACCACGGAATGCGCTCGTATGGAAAACAGTGGAATGCAACGACGCGCGGGGGAAGGCCCGGGGAGACGTCAGTTGTCCGGTGATCGCAGCACCCGCAGATGGCCGCGTCGCGCGACCTCCATCGGGTCCGCGCCGCGGCCGCCGCCGCCCGCTCCGGCCGCCCGCTCCTGGGGACGGGCCGCCTCGCGCACCGCGTTCGCAAGGGCTTCCAGGTCGTCCCCGCTCGGACGCGCGGGAGCGGAGCCGTCGAGGAGCCGGACGACCTCCCAGCCGCGCGGGGCGGTGAGGCGCTCGGAATGCTCGGCGCACAGGTCGTAACAGTGGGGTTCGGCGTAGGTGGCGAGCGGGCCGAGGACCGCGGTCGAGTCGGCGTAGACGTACGTCAGCGTCGCGACGGCGGGTCGGCCGCAGGCGGTTCGCGAACAGCGACGTACAGGGCTCACGACGTTGGACGGTACCGCACTCTTGAGCGGGCCGCGACGACTCTCCCCCAGGTCACTCCACCGTGTCGTACTGTGAAACGCCCCACACACCCCTCCGGACACGCCCCGCTGACCTGCACGGAAGGGGTCGTCCGGGGTCATGGCCGCCACCGCATCCGGTCACGAGTCGGTACAAACACCGTCAACTGCCTTGAGCTCGCCGGTCTGGTGGAGATACGGAAACGAGCCCAACCTTGGCCGGAATGGTCATCCTGCGACATGCCGTCCCGGACGGTGTCGGTACGTGGAGCGGCACGGCCGGAGCCCGCGAGGACTACGCTTCACCAGTGATGGACAACCGTGTACCGCCCCGTGCCGCCGACCCCGGGCCTCGTCGTCGCGATCGCCACGGCCGGGGCATGCGCGGGCCGATCGCGCCACCTCAGGTGCCGCTGGCCGCGAGCCGCGCCGACGTGTTCGCGGACCTGGTGCAGGACTCCGTGGAGCGCCTGGAGCGGCGCTGGCCGCAGCTCGCCGACATCGATTTCCTGGTCCTCGAGGTGCCCCGGCTCCAGGACCGGCACGGTGACAGCTGGGACGACGAGGCGGTGCCGCTGGGCGGCGTCATTCCCGCGCGCGAGGGACGCCGGGCGCGAGTGGTCGTCTACCGGCGGCCGGTCGAGATCCGCACCAAGGGGCGCGACGAGCGGGCCGCGCTGGTGCACGAGGTCGTCGTGGAGCAGGTCGCCGAGCTGCTCGGCCTCACCCCGGAGACGGTCGATCCCCGGTACGGCGAGGACTGAGCCCCCGGCGACCCCGCGCCTCTCGTCGCGCGGCTACTTCTGCAGCACCGACACGTCCTGGTCCGCCTCCGGTACGGCCACCGTGCCGCGGTCGTCCGGGAGGGTCTGGATCGTGAAGCCCGGGACGCCCTCCTCGGTGGCCGCCAGGGTGCGGGCGCCGTAGACCGGGCCGCCGGAGACCGTCTCCACGGTCAGGGCGTAGGTGCCCTTCAGACCGGACGGGACCGGGGCGTCGACGTTCTGGGTGGTGCCGGACTTGATGGTGAACGTCTTGGACACCGCCGTGCCGCCGCCGCTGCCCGCCGACGCCGTGACCTTGACCTGGGCGGTCGCGGTGGGCGCGGTCAGGGAGAGGGTGGTGCCCTTGCCGCTGTTGTCGGCGGACGTCGCGCGCGTGCCGACCGGCGCGGTCGCCGGGATGTAAGCGGTCTCCTGGTTGCCGCCCTTGCCGCGGGTGACGCGCAGGGCGGCCACGACCGGGACGGACTGGTCGGCGGGCGTGAGGATCAGCGAGCCCGCCTCGCCGCGCGTGACGTCGCCGAGGTCGGTCGCGGTGGTCATGCCCGACTTCACGTGCAGCGTCTCGTTGCCGGCCGGGGTGATCGTGCCGTCCGGGGAGGCGAGGCGCACCTTCAGGTCCGCGTCGCTGTCGCCGGTGGTGAAGGCGATCAGCCGGACGTCGGTGGCGTCCTTGGGGATGCCGGGCAGCACCAGGCTGCCGGACGGGTCGGTGGAGGCGGCCAGCCAGTCGCCGCCCGACTTGTCGTCCAGTGCCTGCACACTCGCGCCGACCCGGCCGCTGCGCACGTTCACGTGCACGGTCAGGTCGGTCTGCCGCTCGTCGGTGAGCGTGGACAGCAGGACCGGCTCACTGGCGTGCGGCTGGACCGTGATGCCCTCCCCCACCGAGGACTTGAGCTGGCCGTCCTTGCCGTACAGCTCGATGTCGACCACGGCGGCGCCGTCGTCGGGGTTGGTGAGGTGCACGTAGTCGGTGCGGCTCGCGGCGGTGCTGGCGCCGGGGAACCAGAAGTCGGTGTCGGCCGCCGTGCAGTTGACCCCCTGGAGGCCGCGCCCGGTGCCGGCGGCGACCTCGGTGGTCTCCTGGACCGCCCAGCCGGGGGCGTACTTGCCCTCGGCGGTGCCGACGTAGGCGGGCCCGTCGGCGCCGGAGGTGTCCCCGGTGGCCGGGGTGCCGGGTGTCTTGGGGGTGAGGACGGGCTTGCCGGCCTTCTTCTTGCCGCCGCCCGTGCCGTCCGCCGACTGCTCGGAAGCGGCCTGGAGTTCGGCCTTGCCGTCGCTCGTGGTGCCCTTGGTGACGGGCGTGAACGACGTGTACGAGGTGTCGGCGATGTCGGACAGGCTGGGCGCCGGGCACAGCAGTGTGGTGCGCTCCACGGGCAGCTGGGCGGCCGCCTCGGCGGTGTGCGCGGGCGTGGTGGCCGGCGGGTCGAGCGCGGCGAACCCGGTGACCGCCGCGAGGGCGGCCGTGCCGGCGAGCAGGGACAGGGTGGTGCGGTTCACTGCTGGCTCCCGTCGTGGTGCTCGCCGCCGGTGCCGTGGGGGTGCTGGGCGGCCGGGTCATAGGCGGGGTCGTAGCCCTGCTGGTATGTCGGGTCGTACGCCCCCTGCCCCTGCTGCCCGCCGTAGGCGTACGGGTCGTACTGGCCGGTCTGGTAGGGGTCGTACGTCCGCTGGTCGTAGCCGCCGGTCTGGTACTGGCCGGTGTCGGCGCCCTGGTACTGGTCGCCGTAGCCGGCGTCGTAGCCGTCGGCCGCCGGGTAGGAGGCGGGGTCCCATTCGTCGTACGACTGCTGGTGCGGGACCGCGGCCGGGGTCTCCTCCTCCGGAGCCGCCGACGGGAAGTCGGTGTCCTCCGGGGTCTCCGGGGACCCCTGGGACTCCTCCTCGGCCTCCGCCTGGGCGCGCAGGCGGCGGGCGCGGCGGCCCTCGCCCTCGGCGGCCTGGGCGGGGATCGGCTGCTCCTCGGGGAGGTCGTCGTCGACGTCGCGGCGGCGGCCGGGCAGGGCGAGGACGACCAGGACGACGGCGAGCGCGCCCTGCGCCCACAGCCAGGCGGTGTGGGTGAACGGCGTGTCGTAGGTGATGTCCAGCTTTCCGCCGGAGGAGGGGAGCTGGAAGCCCTGGGCCCAGCCGTCGACGGTGGTGCGGGTGAGCGGCTTGCCGTCCAGGGTGGCCGTCCAGCCCGGGGAGGCCGAGTCGGCCAGGCGCAGGATGCGGCCGTCGGCGCCGGTCGGGACGGTGGTGTGGATCTCGACGGGTCCGGCGGGCACCGAGTCGGACGTGCCGGAGCCGTTCGCCGACACGATGGCCGCCCGGGAGACCTGCTGGTCGACGCGCCACAGGGCGCCGCCGTTCTGCTGGCTGAGCCGGGACAGGCCGGGCGTGGCGTCGAGCACGCGTGTGATGTCGCGCGGCGTGCCCTTGTGGACGAGGACGTAGCGCACGGCGAACCCGCCGAGCTGGTCGGCCTGGTCGGCGCCGGAGCCGGCGACCAGGTTGGCGACGACCTTGTCGAGCGTGGCGTTCTCGCCGTCGGCGGCGGCCACCTCGGCGTCTCCCATGCGGGCGCCGGAGCCGCGCACCAGCATGTAGGACACGCGCGCGGTGCTGTCGCCGTCGAGGACGAGGGTGCGGACCTGGTCGGTGGTGGTGCTGTCCTCGGCGACGAAGGCGGGCACCTGGGCGGGGTCGCGCCGCTCGACCGGGCCGTCGGCGCCCGCGATCATCCAGCCGGCGGCGAGCAGCAGCGGGCCGGCGGCGGAGGCGAAGGCGATCAGGGCGGCCACCGGCTGGCGCCAGCCGAAGCTCTGCTCGGCGACACGCGAGCGTGCGCCGTCGGCGCCGAGCGCGGCGGCGGACAGGATCGCGATGCCGTAGACGAGGGTCGCGGGGCCGGCCCAGGTGGACTTGTTGGACAGGACCGCGAAGACCAGGCCGACCAGGGCGACCGCCCAGGCGCTGCGGATCGCCGACTGGCGCTCGGAGCGCAGCAGGGCGGCGAGCGCGGCCAGGACGACGCCGACGAGCATCAGCCCGTCGACCGTGCCGGGGCCGCCCGGGCTGGCGCCGAGCAGGTCGAGGGCGGAGGCGGCCGAGGAGCCGTACTCCAGCCCGGCCTCCTTGAAGAAGCCGAACGGCAGCAGGGTCAGCGACCAGGGCGCGAGGACCAGCAGCGGGGTGCCGAGCTGGACCAGCAGGCGCAGGCCGGAGGCGACCAGGTCGGCTCGGCGCACGGCCAGGACGGCGATGCCGAGGACCAGGGCGACCGGCCACACGATCGGCGTGAACGCGGTGGTGACGGTCAGCAGCAGTGCGTACGCCCAGGTGGCGCGCCAGCTTCCGCGCGCTCCCGAGGAGTTCGCGAGGCCGCTGGCCGCGATGCCCGCGCGGGCGATCAGCGGCAGCAGGATCGCGAGGACGGCGGTGCCGATGCGGCCGCCCGCGAGGGCGCCGGTGGCGGCGGGCAGGAAGGCGTAGGCGATGGCCGCCCAGGCGCGCAGCAGACGCGAGGTGACCAGCGGGCGGGAGGCGAAGTAGGCGGTGAACCCGGCCAGCGGCACCGAGGCGACCAGCAGCACGGTGACCGCGAGCCCGGTCGAGCCGAACAGCAGGGAGGCCAGCGCGGCGATGATCGCGAGGTACGGCGGTGCGGCCGGGGTGCCGCCGGCGCCGACCGCGTGCCAGGCGTCCAGGTAGCGCGACCACAGCTCGCTCGCGGTGCCCGGGGCGGGCAGCAGGGCGCCGCCCGCGAGCGCGCCGGAGCCGAGCAGGGCGCGGCAGGCGGCAAGCGAGATCAGCAGCAGCACCAGGAAGAGCACCGGGCCCGGCTTGCGGGCGATGCGCTTGAGGCGGGCGAACTGCTCGATCTCCAGGAAGTCGGCGTCGTCGCCGCCGGGCCCGGACTCGACCGCGCCGCCGTGCCGGCCGGCCGCGGAGATCTCGTCGTCGCCGCCGAAGAGGTTGCCCGCGACCTGCTCGAAGGTGGCCCGGACGGTGGCGCCGGGCGGCGGGAACAGGGGGCGCAGCTCGCCCTTGTCGAGCTGGGAGCGGCCGCGCCTGCGCCGCCCGGCGATGATCCGCTCGGGCCGCAGCAGGGTGCCCAGCAGACCGCGGATCTCGTCGAGTGCCTGTCCCGGCACCTTGCCGACGAGGTAGGCGACCGTGCGCAGCAGGGTGCCGAGGATCAGGCGGAACAGGATCCAGGGCAGCGCGGCCGTGCGGGCGTTGACCAGCAGGGTGTAGATCGCGCCGGCCTTGTCGACCTTGTGCGGGGAGGCGGTGGTGCGGCCGGCGCAGTCGACGGCGCGGCGCTCGCGGGAGGCGGCCTCGGCATGCCGTACGACGGCCTCGGGGGCGACCAGGACACGGTGTCCCGCGTTGTGCGCGCGCCAGCACAGGTCGACGTCGTCGCGCATCAGGGGCAGCCGGCGGTCGAAGCCGCCGAGCTCCTCGAAGACGTCGCGGCGGATCAGCATGCCGGCGGTGGAGACGGAGAGCACGGGCCGCACGTGGTCGTGCTGGCCCTGGTCCTGCTCACGGCGGTCCAGGCCGGTCCAGCGGCGCCCGGAGTCGGCGATGGTGACGCCGACCTCCAGGAGCTGCCTGCGGTCGTACCAGCCGCGCAGCTTGGGGCCGACGACCGCCACGTCGTCGCGGCCCAGCTCCATCTCGTTGTCGACGACCCGCAGCAGCTGGGCCAGGGCGTCGGGTTCCGGGGCGCAGTCGTCGTGCAGCAGCCACAGCCACTGGACCGGTTCGCCGTACGGCAGCTCGGGCATGTCGTAGGCGTCGTCGCGCCACTGGCGGGTGACCGGGTCCCAGCCGCTGGGCCGCTTCAGGTACGGCAGGTCGTCCGGGGTGAGGACGGGCGCGGTGCGGCCCGCCTCCTCGACGGCCTGGCCGAAGCCGGTGCGGCGGGCGAGGTGCAGGACGTTTGCGTCGCCGAGGGACTCGGTGAGCAGCTGGGCGGAGTCGTCCGCGCTGCCGGTGTCGGCCGCCACCGCGTACTGGACGGGGCGCTCCTGGCCGAGCAGCCCGGCGAGCGCGGCGGGCAGCCAGCGGGCACCGTCATGGGAGACGAGGACCGCGGTCACCACATGACGCGGGAACTCGGGCGGGCGGGTCGGGTCAAACCCCGCTGTGGCAGCCGCCTCTTGGGCTGCCATGTGGCTGTGCACGGACATCGAGGTACGGGCCCCGGTTCGATGGACTGCGGTGGACTCCTGCGCCCGCTGGTGGCGGCGAGGCGTCTCGGACGAGCGACCACACTATCGGCTGGGCATGTCGACGGCCCGCCGCCTGTGGATAACCCACCGGCGACGGGCCGTTTGCGCAGCTCAGATGTGTGCGTTGGGTGGACGTCCGCCTCAGGCACCCGCCTCGGTGTCCGCTCCGGCGTCCGCTCCGGCGTCCGTTTCAGACTGCGGCCTTCTTGAGGCGGCGGCGCTCCCGCTCGGAGAGTCCGCCCCAGATGCCGAACCGCTCGTCGTTGGCGAGGGCGTACTCGAGGCACTCGGAGCGCACCTCGCAGGCGAGGCAGACCTTCTTGGCCTCTCTGGTGGAGCCGCCCTTCTCGGGGAAGAAGGACTCGGGGTCGGTCTGGGCGCACAGCGCGCGCTCCTGCCAGCCGAGTTCCTCGTCCGCGTCGTCGACCAGCAGTTGCTGCACCAGCTCGGTCATGTGCGCCCCTCGTCTGTCTTTCACGTCCCCGTGCGTGGCCGTTACCGATTTCGGCTGAACGACACGAGTGAAATTACAAGTGTGCTGCTCCGGGCGAGTCAAGCCGAGATCTGCTATTGGGCCCGTTATTCACTCTGCGGAACCAAGGCCGTGCGGAAAGTGTTCAAATCGGCATAAACCTTGACATGCAGACGAGGCCCCGCGCGGGCCTCCGACCCCATACAGAGCTTGTACGGAGAAGGACGCCCAGATGTTCGATCGCGTTCCGAAGTGGCTCGCGCGCCCGGTTGTGCGCCATGTGTCCCGGGCGCTTACTGAACAAACCTTTCGGCAACGAGATGAACCGGATGAGGTGAACCGTGTCCCACATACCGGGCGTCGAGTTGACACGGGAGGTGTGAACCGATGTCCTTGTGGGCATGCTCGCGAACTTGGCGCTCACCTCGACCCGCACCGCCGGGTCCCACGGTGCTGCCCGCGCTCGCTGTAGCTGTTGCTGTTCCAGCTGTTGAGCCGTAGCCGTATCCGACCGCTCCCGCTCCAGCTGCAGACCGAGTCCCCGGACTCGGTTTTCGCTTTTCGTTCCCCGCTGACCTTCTTCACTGAGGAACCACCGCACCCCCATGAACAGCGACAACGACCTCCAGATCGCCGGCGACATCCTCGAAGTCCAGCACCTGCTGCAGCCCCCGCGCGAGCACCCGGTCACCGTGGCCGAGTTCGTCGGCCTGGCCCGCGCGATCGCCGCCGACCGCGCGCAGTGGGAGCACCTCGTCCAGTACGACGCGACCAGCCGCTGGTACCACCGGCTGCGCACCGGCCCCGGCTACGAGGTGTGGCTGCTGTCCTGGGTGCCCGGGCAGGGCAGCGGACTGCACGACCACGGCCGCTCCTCCGGCGTGCTGACCGTCCTGGAGGGCGCGCTCACCGAACGCACCGAGCGCGGCACGCGCGCGTTGGGCGCCGGTGCACAACGGGTGTTCGCTCCGGGGTACGTGCACGAGGTCGTGAACGACGCGCTGGAACCGGCGGTGAGCCTGCACGTCTACTACCCGGGCCTGACCGAGATGCCCATGCACACCACGCAGAGCTGCGCGGCGCACCCCGTGACCGCGTGACGCATCACGCAGGGAGGACGCGTGCCGCGTTGTCGGACCCGCCTGCAAGACTTGGCGCATGCGCATTGTGGTTCTGGCAGGCGGTATCGGCGGTGCCCGGTTCCTGCGCGGTCTGAAGCAGGCCGTGCCGGACGCCGACGTGACCGTCATCGGCAACACCGGGGACGACATCCACCTCTTCGGGCTGAAGGTCTGCCCGGACCTCGACACGGTGATGTACACGCTCGGTGGCGGCATCAACGAGGAACAGGGCTGGGGGCGGACCGACGAGACCTTCCGTCTCAAGGAGGAGCTCGCCGCCTACGGGGTGGGGCCGGACTGGTTCGGGCTCGGTGACCGGGACTTCGCGACGCACATCGTGCGCACCCAGATGCTGGGTGCCGGCTATCCGCTGAGCGCGGTGACCGAGGCGCTGTGCGACCGCTGGAAGCCGGGCGTGAAGCTGATCCCGATGACCGACGACCGGGTCGAGACCCATGTGGCCGTCGAGGTCGACGGTGAGCGCAGGGCGGTGCACTTCCAGGAGTACTGGGTACGGCTGCGGGCCGGCGTCCCCGCCGAGGCGGTCGTCCCCGTCGGCGCCGAGCAGTCCAAGCCGGCGCCCGGCGTCCTGGAGGCCATCGCCGAGGCGGACGTGATCCTCTTCCCGCCGTCCAACCCGGTGGTCTCCGTAGGCACGATCCTCGCGGTGCCCGGCATCCGGGAGGCGATCGCCGACGCCGGAGTGCCCGTGGTGGGCCTCTCCCCCATCGTCGGGGACGCGCCGGTGCGCGGGATGGCCGACAAGGTGCTCGCGGCGGTGGGCGTGGAGTCGACGGCGGCGGCGGTCGCCGAGCACTACGGCTCCGGGCTCCTGGACGGCTGGCTCGTCGACTCCGTGGACGAGGGCAGCGTCGCGCGCGTGGCGGCGGCCGGCATCCGCTGCCGGGCCGTACCGCTGATGATGACCGACCTGGACGCGGCCGCGCAGATGGCCCGGGAGGCGCTGGCGCTGGCCGAGGAGGTGCGCGGGGCATGACCGAGGCGACCGACATGGTCGGCACGGCCGACGCGGCGCCCGCGTACCGGGTGTGGGCGCTGCCCGGGATCCCCGAGGTCCAGCAGGGCGACGACCTGGCGAAGCTGATCGCCGCGGCGGAGCCGGGGCTGGCCGACGGGGACGTGGTGATCGTCACCTCCAAGATCGTCTCCAAGGCCGAGGGAAGGATCGTCGAGGCGGCCGACCGGGAGGCGGCGATCGACGCCGAGACGGTACGGGTGGTGGCCCGGCGCGGGACCCTGCGGATCGTGGAGAACCGGCAGGGTCTGGTCATGGCCGCGGCAGGCGTGGACGCGTCCAACACACCGGCCGGGACCGTGCTGTTGCTGCCCGAGGATCCCGACGCCTCGGCTCGTGCCGTCCGCGCGGGCCTTCGGGACGCGCTGGGCGTCAACGTCGGCGTGATCGTCACGGACACCTTCGGGCGACCCTGGCGCTCGGGGCTCACGGACGTCACCATCGGCGCCGCCGGCGTGGAGGTGCTGGACGACCTGCGCGGGGGCGTGGACGCGTACGGCAATCCGCTGGTCGCGACGGTCGTCGCCACGGCCGACGAACTGGCCGCCGCCGGTGACCTGGTGAAGGGCAAGGCGACGGGGATGCCGGTCGCCGTGGTGCGGGGCCTGGCGCATGTCGTGGCGGACGCCGACGACGACGGGGACGGCGCGCGGGCGCTGGTCCGGGATGCGGGCAGTGACATGTTCCGGCTGGGGACGTCCGAGGCGGTCCGGGAGGCGGTGACGCTGCGGCGGACGGTGCGGGCCTTCACCGACGACCCGGTCGACCCCGGGGCGGTACGGCGGGCGGTCGCCGCGGCCGTGACCGCGCCGGCGCCGCATCACACGACGCCGTGGCGGTTCGTGCTGCTGGAGTCCGCGCAGGCCCGCGTCGGGCTGCTGGACGCGATGCGGGACGCGTGGATCGCCGACCTGCGGAGGGACGGCAAGTCGGAGGAGTCCATCGCGAAGCGGGTGCGGCGCGGCGATGTGCTGCGGAACGCGCCGTACCTGGTCGTGCCCTGTCTGGTGCTGGACGGGTCGCACGCGTACGGGGATCCGCGGCGCGACGCCGCCGAGCGGGAGATGTTCGTGGTCGCGGTGGGGGCCGCGGTGCAGAACTTCCTGGTCGCGCTGGCCGGGGAGCGGCTGGGGTCGGCGTGGGTCTCGTCGACGATGTTCTGCCGGGACGTGGTGCGGGATGTGCTGGCGCTGCCGGCGGGGTGGGAGCCGATGGGGGCGGTTGCCGTGGGGAAGGCTGCGGAGGAGCCGCGGGAGAGGGCGCCGAGGGAGGTCGGGGACTTTGTCGAGGTGCGGTGATTTTGTGCGCCTATGGTCCGAGAGGGACGGGTTCGCGGGCGACTGCGGGTTGAGTGTGGCTGGTCGCGCCCACGCGGCGGTAGCCGCCTATCAGATACAGCCCCGCGCCCCCAAAAGGGCGGGCGCCTGAAGCCTAGGATTCTTTGGATGGCTGGTCGGTTTGCTCCGAAGTCCACGCGTGCGGCTGTGCGGGGTGGGCAGGTTGTCGTGCCTGCCGGAGTGCCTCGGCAGGCTGCCGCGTCCGGGCGGGTTCGGCTGTGGAAGCCCGACGGAGTTCTTGATCTGGGGCTCGTGCTCGGGCCGCTGCGGCGCGGGCCCGGGGATCCCACGTTCCGGGCCACCCGGGACGGGTCCGTGTGGCGGGCCAGTCTGACGCCTGCCGGGCCCGGGACGCTGCGGGTCGCCGTGTACGGCGGTGAGGTGCGCGGGGAGGCCTGGGGGCCGGGGGCCGAGTGGCTGCTGGAGCGGCTGCCGGAGATGCTCGGGGCCGCCGACGACCCGTCGGCGTTCGTGCCCCGGCACCGGGTGGTGGCGGCGGCCCGGCATCGGCGGCCGGGGTTGCGGCTGACGCGGACCGGGCTGGTGCTGGAGTCGTTGATTCCGTCGGTCCTGGAGCAGAAGGTCACGACCGACGAGGCCTACCGGGCCTGGCGGCTGCTGGTGCGGAGGTTCGGGGAGCGGGCGCCGGGCCCCGCCGGGGTGGGTGAGCGGCCGATGTGGGTGATGCCGGCGCCTCGCACCTGGGCGCTGATTCCTTCCTGGGAGTGGCACAAGGCCGGGGTCGACGACAAGCGGGCCTCGACGATTCTGCGCGCGGTACGGGTCGCTGCGCGGCTTGAGCAGGCCGTGGGGATGGCGGCGGAGGCGGCGCAGGCGCGGCTGGAGGTGGTGCCGGGGGTGGGGCCGTGGACGTCGGCGGAGACCGTGCAGCGCAGTCATGGGGCGGCGGACGCGGTGACGGTCGGGGACCTGCACCTGCCGGGGATCGTGGGGTGGGCGCTGGCCGGGGACCGGCATGCCGACGACGAGGTGATGCTGCGGCTGCTTGAGCCCTATGCGGGGCAGCGGCATCGGGCGGCTCGGCTGATCCTGCTGAGTGGGCATACGCCGGCGAGGCGGGCGCCGCGGATGCCGCGAGGGGATATCGGCCAGTTGTGAGCGGGTGCGGGTCGGTGGGGCCAGGGGCGGGGTGGGGACGCTTACCAGCGCTCGCAGGGTGCCTCCCCCAGCCTTCGGCCGGGGCCCCCAGCGCCCACCCGTGCCGCCCTGCGGCACGTCTGCCCGCAGCTATGACGTGCCCCGTAAGGGGCGCTGGGGGTACCCCCAGCCGAAGGCTGGGGGAGGAACTGCGCGATCAGCCCCCACGCACCCGCAGTCAGCCCATCACCGCCACCACCCCTACTGGTCCGAAGAGAACCGCACCGCCCCCGCCGGGATCCTCGCGTCGCACCACACCCTGGCGCCGTCCCGCAGTTCGTTGTCGGCGCCGATGACCGCGCCGTCGCCGATCACCGTGCCCGTGAGGACCGAGCGTTCGCCGACGCGGGCGCGGTTGCCGATGAGGGAGTCGGTGATGACGGCGCCGGGTTCGATCACGGCGCCCGGAAGGATCGTCGAGCCGAAGACCCGCGCGCCCTCCGCCACGAACGCGCCCTCGCCCACCACCGTGCCGCCCGTCAGCTTCGCGTCCGCCGCGACCCGGGCCGTGGGAAGGACGAGGCGGTCGCCGCAGCGGCCGGGGACCGCGGGGGACGGGGCGCGGCCCAGGACGAGGTCCGCCGAGCCGCGTACGAAGGCCGCGGGCGTGCCGAGGTCCAGCCAGTACGTGGAGTCGACCATGCCCTGGAGGTGGGCGCCGGCCGCGAGCAGTTCGGGGAAGGTCTCGCGCTCCACGGACACCGGGCGGCCCGCCGGGATCGTGTCGATGACCGAGCGGCGGAAGACGTACGCCCCGGCGTTGATCTGGTCGGTGACGATCTCCTCGGGGGTCTGGGGCTTCTCCAGGAAGGCGAGGACACGCCCCTTCTCGTCGGTGGGGACGAGGCCGTACGCGCGGGGGTCCGTCACCTGTGTGAGGTGGAGGGAGATGTCCGCCGAGGTCGACTCGTGCGTGGCCACCAGGGCGCCGATGTCCAGGCCCGTCAGGATGTCGCCGTTGAAGATCAGGACCGGGTCGTCGGGGCCGGAGTGCAGCCGGGCGGCCACGTTGCGGATCGCGCCGCCGGTGCCGAGGGGTTCCTCCTCGGTGACGTACTCGATGTGCAGGCCGAGTGCCGCGCCGTCGCCGAAGTACGGTTCGAAGACGTCCGCCAGGTAGCTCGTCGCGAGGACGATGTGCTCCACGCCCGCCGCTCTGGCTCTGGCCAGCTGGTGCGTCAGGAACGGCACGCCGGCCGCCGGGACCATCGGCTTGGGCGTGTGGACCGTGAGCGGGCGCAGCCGGGTGCCTTTGCCGCCGACCAGGAGGATCGCTTCTGTCACCTGTCGTCTCTGCTTCCTGCCGGGACCGGCCGAACTCTCTGTCGGCCGGCCAGTGTATGCAGACCGTGCGACGGCGCCCTCGACGACCGCGTGGTGCCACGCGGCATGGGTGTGCGGTTTCCCCCGACTGCCCCCGACGGCGATGAACGCGGGCCCCGTTCTCAGCGTCCCTGCAGGTGCGCGGAGCTGGTCCGGGCCGAGCCGAGCTTGGCGTAGAGCTTGGCGCCTGGGCATTCGGTGGCGTACCCGTCCCTGTGGCCGGAGATCACGTTCAGTCGTACGTTCTTCCCCTTTGGGTAGAGATTGCCACCCCCGGACTTCAGATATGTCTTTCCCTTCGGATTGGCCCCGAAGAGCCCGAGCTTCCACGCGGTGAGCCTGGCGACGGCGGTCACGGCGGCCGCGGACGGCTTGTGCGAGCCGTATGTGCCGATCACCGCGATCCCCATGCTGTGGTTGTTGAACCCGAGGGTGTGGGCGCCTCTGACGGCCTTCGCCACTCCCCCGGCGCGGCCCTCGTAGATGGTTCCGCACTTGTCGACGAGGAAGTTGTAGCCGATGTCCCGCCAGCCCATGCTCACGACGTGGTAGCGGTAGATACTGCGGATGACGGACGGGGCCTCGGAGCAGCGGTAGCCGTTTCCGGTGGCGGTGTGGTGGACGAACGCCGCCTTGATCTTCCCCGTGTAGACGAACCCCTTCTCGCGCAGCGACTCGTCGGCACCCCAGCCGTGGCGGGTGACGATCCTCGGGCGCGGTCCGATGTACGGCTTCGCGAGCGAGGCGTCGGCGCCGCTCAGCTGCCTGAGTTCGCGTTCGGTGTCCTCCCGGCTCAGCGCGGGGATCTCGGTGGCGGCGAAGGACACGAGGTCGGCGTTGACCGTGGCCGCCGCGTCGGCCGCGGTGTCGGTACGGGGGCTGTCGGCCGGCGGGCCCTGGGGCGGGGCCTCCTCGCCGGGGTCGACAAGTTCGAGGCGCAGGCCCGCCGGGAGCAGGTCGCGTCCGGCGCCGGTCCCGGGGACGCTGCCGCGCGCGGCGGAGTCGTCGCCGACGTCAGTGTCGACGTCGGCGCCGACGTCAGTGTCGGCCTCGGCGCCAGTGTCGGCGTCGGCGTCGGCGTCGGCGTCGGCGTCGGCGTCGGCGTCGGCGTCGGCGCGCACACGTACGTCGACTCCGTCCGAGTCGCCCACCCACAGGGGCGCGGTGGCGCCGTGCACCCGGCCGGAGGCGGCCTCCGCCGTGTCCGGGTCGGCGCCGTGGTCGGCGTTGTGCGTGTCGACGTCCTGCCAGCCCGACCAGTCGCCGGTTGCGGCGGACCGGGTGCGGACCTGGACCCGGCCGTGCAGTTGGGTTCCGGGGTTGTCCCAGACGACGCCGACGAGCGAGAAGTGCCGGACGTCGGCGCGGTACGCGCCCTGTTCGGGGGCCTGGCCGAGGGTGCGTTCCCGGGTGCGGGGGGCGAGGGGCAGCGACTGGGTGCTGCCGGAGAGGGCCGCCGTCGTGACCGGGTCCGCCGGTGCGGCGGCCGCGGACGGCGCGCTGAGCACGGCTGGCGGGAGGGTGAGGGCCGCCGCGCAGGTGACGCCGATCGAGCAAGTCAGGAATCCACGCATGCCCCCGATATTGAACACAGTCAGACAAACCTGCCCATCGGGGAATTGACGGTCCGTCGGGGCCGGTTACGCCGAACCGGTGGCCCCGCCAGCCGGTGCGGGCAGCGGGCGCGGCGTACCCTTGCGCGGGTGAACGCCACCGATCGCACCCCTGCCGACCTGCTGCGTTCCGCGCTCGCCGCGGATCCCGGACGCCCTCTGGTGACCTTCTACGACGACGCGACGGGCGAGCGCGTCGAATTGTCCGTGGCCACCTTCGCCAATTGGGTGGCCAAGACGGCGAATCTGCTGCAGGGCGACCTCGGTGCGGGGCCGGGCGACCGGGTGGCCCTGCTGCTGCCCGCGCACTGGCAGACCGCGGTGTGGTTGCTGGCCTGTTCGTCGGTGGGCGTGATCGCCGACGTGGCCGGGGACCCGGCGGTGGCCGACGTCGTCGTCAGCGGGCCGGACTCACTGGAGGCGGCCCGGGCGTGCCGGGGCGAGCGGGTCGCTCTCGCGCTACGGCCGCTGGGTGGGCGGTTCCCGCAGACGCCGGAGGGGTTCGTCGACTACGCCGTCGAGGTGCCGAGTCAGGGGGACCGGTTCGTGCCGTTCACGCCCGTGGATCCGGAGGAGCCCGCGCTGATCGTGGCGGGGGCGGAGTTGAGCGGGGCCGAGGTCGTGGAGCGGGCGCTCGGGGATGCGGCGGGGCTGGATCTGACCGGGCCCGGGTCGCGGCTGCTGTCGGGGCTGGGGTACGACACGTGGGAGGGGCTGAGCGCGGGGTTGTACGCGCCGCTCGCGGTCGGGGGGTCGGTGGTGCTCTGCCGGAATCTGGGGGAACTGGGGGAGGAAGGGATCGCGAAGCGGATCGAGAGCGAGCGGGTGACTGCGTCGGCGCGGTGAGGTCGTTCGTCGGCTGCAGGTAGGTGGGGGCCGGTCGCGCCCACGCGGCGGAGCCGCAGATCGACACAGCCCCGCGCCCCCAAGAAGGTGGGACCAGTCGCCCTGCGTGAGCAGCCTCGCCCCAAAAAAGGTGGGACCAGTCACCCGCGTGAGCAGCCTCGCCTCCCAGGAAGGCGGGACCGGTCGCCCCGCGTGAGCAGCCGCGGTCCCTTGGCGGGGTCGCTCACCCGCGTGGCGTAGTTAGCCCGCCCTCGCCCGTCACCCCGAGGCACTGTTGAGGAGTGACCGACGTCGTAGGGGCATCCGCCACCGGGCACGGGCTTGCCCGGCGGTGTCGGCGGCGTTGGATACGGGGGGTGGCCCTCGGTGTCGGCGTGCTGATGGTCGGGGCCGTGGGCGGCGGCTGGGCCCTCTACGCCAAGCTCAGTCACAACATCACCGCCGACGACGCGGCCGCCGCCGAGCTCGCCCGGTACGAGCGGGAGCGGCCCACCGAGCTGGTGCGGGGCGCGCAGAACATCCTGCTGATCGGGTCGGACACCCGCGCCGGGGACGGGAACCGCCGCTACGGCAAGGATTCGGGCACCCAGCGGTCCGACACCACGATCCTGCTGCATCTCGCCCGCGACCGGCGCAGCGCCACCGCCGTCTCGCTGCCCCGGGACCTGATGGTGCACGTGCCCGGCTGCCTGCGCGGGGACGGACGGCGCAGCGAGCCCTCCTTCACGCTGTTCAACTCGGCGTTCGAGGTGGGGGGTTCGGCCTGCACCGTGCGAACCGTCGAGAAATTCACGGACATCCGCGTCGACCATTACGCCGTCGTCGACTTCAGCGGGTTCAAGGACATGGTCGACGCGATCGACGGGGTGCAGGTGTGCCTGAAGAAGCCGATCAACGACAAGGCCGCCAAGCTGCGGTTGCCCGCCGGACGGGTGACGCTCGACGGGGAGCAGGCGCTGGGGTACGTACGGGCCCGCAAGTCGCTCGGGGACGGCAGTGACACCGGGCGGATGGACCGGCAGCAGCAGTTCCTGGGAGCGCTCGTCAACAAGGTGCAGAGCAGTGACGTACTGCTGAACCCGGCGAAGCTCTATCCGCTGCTGGACGCGGCGACCTCCGCCCTCACCACCGATCCCGAACTGGCCAGTCTGCGCGGCTTGTACCAGCTTGTACGCGGGCTCCGGAGCATCCCCACGGAGCATGTGCAGTTCCTCACCGTCCCGCGGGAGCCGTATGTGTACGACTCCAACCGCGACCAGCTCAAGGCGGCCAAGGCGGACGCGCTGTTCGCGCTGTTGCGGGCCGACGCGCCCGTGAAGGTCGCCGACTACGCCACGGGCGAGAAGGACGACCCCTCTTCCGGAAACTCCGAGGCGCCCACGTTTCGCGGTAACACCGCCGCCGAGGACAGGTGCACGTAAAGCACACGCCAAGGCGGCGAACTTCCGCGCCGTTCATTGTCAGTTATATGAGATGGATTGCCCGGTTGTAGGGAGGACGAATTTGTCACTGGCGTCACTCGACGCTGAACTGGGCGGATAGTGTGAGCGCTCCGGTGCACCCGGCCGCGAGGTCCGTCCTGGGGTCGTGCACCGCGAAACGTGACCGAGCGCCTTGGTGGGGGGAAGGCGCCGCGTGGCCCCGACGGAGGATTCGGACAACCGTGGACGCGCAAGGCCGTGGGCGGGCGGACAACATCGATCCCGCAGACCAGTGGGTACTCAATCCGAACACCGGCGAATACGAACTGCGACTGGCGCCTTCCGCACCGCAGTCGTCGGTACCCGGACCGCGCAGACCCGCCTCGCCGGACACCGCCGCGGGCGGTGCGCGGGAGACCGCGAGCCCGGAGGTGCCGGGGCAGCGCAGACGGCGCAGTGAGCCCGAGCCGCCGGCGGGGCGCCGCTCACGGCGGCAGCCGGTGAAGAAGAAGTCGAAGGCCAAGAAGGTCCTGCTGTGGACCGGCGGGACGATGGCCTTCGTGCTGGTCGCCGCCTCGGCCGCCGGCTACCTGTACATCAAGCACCTCAACGACAACATCACGTCCGTCTCCGACGACGGCGCGAGCACCGGTGGTTTCAGCAAGGACAAGGCGATCAACCTGCTGATCATCGGCACCGACAAGCGGACGGGTTCGGGCAACGAGGGCTACGGCGACGCCGGCAGCGTCGGGCACGCCGACACCACGATCCTGCTGCACATCTCCAAGGACCGCTCGAACGCCACCGCGCTGAGCATTCCGCGTGACCTCATCGTCGACGTGCCCGACTGCCAGACGAAGCAGTCGGACGGGAGCGAGAAGGTCATCGCGGGCACCGAGAACGTCCGGTTCAACACCAGCCTCGGCCAGGACGGCCGTACCGCCAGCTGCACCGTGCGCACGGTGACCGAGCTGACCGGGATCCAGGCGGACAACTTCATGGTGGCCGACTTCAACGCGGTCAAGACGCTGACCGACGCGGTCGGCGGGGTCGAGGTGTGCCTGGCCAAGGACATCGACGACTCGGACTCGCATCTGAAGCTGTCCAAGGGCACCCACAACATCTCCGGCGAGACCGCGCTGGCGTTCGTGCGCACCCGGCACTCGGTCGGCTTCGGCGGTGACCTGAGCCGCATCCAGCTCCAACAGCAGTTCCTCAGCGCCCTGATGCGCAAGCTCAGCTCCAACTCGACGCTCACCAGCCCGACCAAGCTGCTGAAGCTGGCCGAGGTCGGCACCAAGGCGCTCACCGTCGACTCCAAGCTGGACAGCATCTACAAGCTGAAGGACCTGGGGCTGGAGCTCGGCAAGCTCAACCCGAAGAACCTGACCTTCACCACCATCCCGGTGCTGGACAACCCGGCGGAGAAGGTGAAGGTGACCGTCGTGCTCAACGAGACGAAGGCCCCCGCCGTCTTCCAGGCGATCAAGGACGACGTCTCCTTCACGGCCGTCAAGAAGAAGCAGGCCCAGGCCAGCAAGGACGCGGCGGCCGCCCGCCTGGAGGGCACCAAGTCGGCGGCCTCCGCGGTGCGGGTGCGGATCCTCAACGGCGGGGCCCCGGCCGGCAGCGCCCAGGAGACCCTCAGCTGGCTGCAGAACCAGGAGGGCGTCCTCAAGTCGGAGAACGCCGGCAACGCGGACGCCGCACTCAGCAAGACCACCCTGGAGTACGCGCCCAACCAGGCCGATCAGGCGCGCGAACTGGCCAGTCTCATGGGGCTGTCCGGCTCCGCGATGAAGCCCGGCAAGAGCGTGATCAACTCCCAGGGCCTACCCGCGATCACACTGACACTGGGCAAGGACTTCCAGGGGGCGGGAGTCTCCCTCACCACTCCGACAAAGGCGCCGGACGTGGACAGCAAGACGACGGCGGACAAGGTGACCTGCGCCAAGTAGGGCGGCGCGACGAAGAGTTACACCCGGCGACCGCCAAGTAACAGCGAATAAGCAGGTAACCCTATGGGTCCGTCGCGCGTCTAACCGGGCGCGGGGCGGACCCGTGTGGTCCGTGTGGCGTCCGACGGGGGGCGTGGCGGCGGGCCCGTGTGCGCAGGGCGCAGGGTGGGGAGGGCAGGGAGTTGACGCAGAACGATGTGCGGGGGGAGGAGGTGCCTGCGGTCGAGGACACGATGTCCCTCGCACCGAAGGCACCCCGGACACCGGACAGACCCGGCGGCGGACCTCGCAAGGACGGCCCGAAGGACGGCCCGCAGGGCGGCGCGAAGGGCGGCTCCGGCGGTGACTCGCCCGGCGGCCCGAACGGCGGCCGGGGTGAGCGCGGCGGGCGCGGCCGGCGGGCGCTGCGCTGGTCGGCGACCGTGCTGTCGGTGGTGGTCCTCGGTACGGCCGGTGCCGGTTACCTCTACTACCAGCACCTGAACGGCAACATCCACAAGGGCGAGCGCGACATCGGCGACGCCAAGGCGCGGAAGACCGCGGCCAACGCGGCCGGTCAGACGCCGGTGAACATCCTGCTGATCGGCTCCGACAGCCGTAACTCCGACGAGAACGTGAAGCTCGGCGGCGCCAAGTACGACCGGGGCAGCCCGCCGCTCGGTGACGTACAGATGCTGATCCACCTGTCGGCGGACCGGAAGAGCGCGGCGATGGTGAGCATCCCTCGCGACACCCGCGTCGACATACCCAAGTGCACGGACCCGGCCACCGGCAAGGTGTACCCGGCGACCAACACCATCATCAACGAGTCGCTGGCCCGGGGCGGTGCCGGCTGCACGCTGGCCACCTGGGAGAACCTCACCGGGGTCTACATCGACCACTGGCTCACGATCGACTTCGCGGGCGTGGTGAACATGGCGGACGCCATCGGTGGCGTCGACGTCTGTGTGAACCAGAACGTGTGGGACCGGCCGACGGCCGCGGTGTCCGGCGGCTCCGGGCTGAAGATGACGGCCGGCACGCACAAGGTGAAGGGTGAGAAGGCCCTGCAGTGGCTGCGCACCCGGCACGCCTGGGGCAGCGACCTGATGCGGGCCCGGGCCCAGCACATGTACCTGAACTCGATGATCCGCACGTTGAAGGGGCAGAACGTCTTCACCGACACCGGCAGGCTGATGGACCTGGCCGAGGCGGCCACCAAGTCCCTGACGGTCTCCGAGGAGATCGGCACCCCGAAGAAACTCTACGACCTGGGCATGCAGCTCAAGTCGGTGCCGACCAACCGCATCACCAGCCTGACGATGCCGAACGTCGAGGATCCGCAGAACAAGGACCACGTGGTGCCGGACACCGCCAACGCCGACAAGGTGTGGCAGATGCTCCGCGACGACGTGGCGTTCGACAAGAACGGCAGCGCCGAGGAGAGCAAGAAGAAGACCACGGCGAGCGCCACGCCCGCCAAGGAGCCGTCCGTCTCCGCCGGCAGCCTCGGCGTGCTGGTGCAGAACGCCACCGGTACCGCCACCGAGGCCGCGGTCGGCGGCCGGGCGCGGGCGCTCGCCCAGGAGCTGGCCGCCAAGGGCTACAGCAGGGCGGCGGCGGACACCTCGGCGGCCGCGCAGTCGGTGGAGAAGACGGTCGTCCAGTACCCGAGCGCGGACCTGCAGGGCGACGCCCAGGCGGTCGCCAAGGCACTGGGGATCCCCACGAGCCAGGTGCAGCAGACCACGAATGTGTCGGGTGTCACGCTCGTCGTCGGCGCCGACTGGCGGGACGGGACGGCGTACCCGAAGCAGTCCGCGCCGAAGGCCGGTGACCTGCCGGACAACTCCGACGCGATCAACGGTTCGGACACCAAGCAGTGCATGGACGTGTACGCGCCCTACCGCTGGTAGCGGCCGTGCCGCCGGTCTTCCACAGGGGCCGTACAAGGTTCCCGTACAGGGTCATTACAGGCGGCACGGTCTCTTCACACACAGGTCCGCACAGGTAAGCACAGGTAACTCCTAAACGGCTGCACGACACTGCCGCCGTGCTTCAGGTGCCCGGGAGTTCCGGGTGTGGCGGCAGGTGTGAGCGGGAGGGCGGGCAAGGTGGTGCACAGCAGTGTGCGGGGGGAGGTGTCCGACGTGGTGTCCGCGGTCGAGGACACCATGTCCCTCACGCCCCAGGACGGTGGCGGCCGGCAGGGCAGACGTGGCACGGACGGCGACCGCGGGCGCCGCAGACGCCGGATCGTACGCTGGTCGGCCTCGATCCTGGTGCTGGCCATGGCCGGCACCGCCACCGCCGGATACCTGTACTACGAGCACCTCAACAGCAACATCAAGAAAGAGAACCTCAACAACGCCGATACGAAGGACCGCGCGGCCGTGTCCAAGGCGAACGCGGCCGGGCAGACCCCGCTGAACATCCTGCTGATCGGCTCCGACGCCCGGGACACCGCCGAGAACGTGAAGCTGGGCGGTGCCAAGGACATCGGCACCGCCGCCCGCGCCGACGTCCAGATGCTGCTGCACGTGTCCGCCGACCGCACCAACATGTCGGTGGTGTCCATGCCCCGCGACACCCTGGTCTCCATCCCCAAGTGCACCGACTCGAAGACCGGCAAGGTGTACGCGGCCACCGACGACACGATGACCAACGCCTCCCTGGAACGCGGCGGGCCCGGCTGCACGGTGGCCACCTGGGAGAAGCTCACCGGCATCCACATCGACCACTTCATGATGGTCGACTTCTCGGGCGTGGTGTCCATGGCGGACGCGATCGGCGGGGTACCGGTGTGCGTGGACGCCAACATCTACTCGCACACCTCCACCGGTCACGGCTCCGGCCTGAAGCTCAAGAAGGGCACCACCTCCGTCAAGGGCAAGCAGGCACTGCAGTGGCTGCGCACCCGCTACGGCTTCGAGGACGGCAGCGACATAGCCCGGACCAAGGCCCAGCACATGTACATGAACTCGATGGTCCGCCAGCTGCGCTCCAACGCCACCCTCAGCAACCCCGACAAGCTCCTGGGGCTCGCCGAGACGGCCACCAAGGCGCTCACGGTCGACACCGGCCTCGGCTCGGTCACCAAGCTCTACGACCTGAGCAAGGACCTGAAGAAGGTCCCCACCGACCGCATCACCATGACGACGATGCCGTTCGTGTACTCCTCCGACGGCAACCGGGTGCTGCCCAAGCCCACCGACGCGGCCAAGCTGTGGCGGCTGGTCCGCGAGGACATCGCGCTGGACGGCAAGGACAAGAAGAAGACGACCACGACCACGACGAAGGTCACCGACAAGGCCGCGGCCGACGACAAGATCGCCGTACAGGTCCAGAACGGCACGAAGAGCAGCGCGGAGTCCGCCGTCACCGGCCGGGCCGCCGCGGTCACCCAGCTGCTGGTCGGCAAGGGCTTCACGAAGGCGGCCGCCGACACCTCGGCGCTGCTGAGCGAGGACGAGACGCTGGTGCGCTACCCGAGCGCGGACCTGGCGGGCGACGCCCAGCGGATCGCCAAGGTCCTGGGCATCCCGTCCGGCCAGGTGAAGAAGTCCACGGCCGTCGACGGGGTCACGGTGGTCGTGGGCGCCGACTGGCGGTCGGGCACCAAGTACACCGCCGACGACGATGACACCACCCCGGCGTCGGCGAGCGCCCTCAACGCCTCGGACACCACGGCGTGCATGCACGTCGACCCGGACTACACCTGGTAGCCCGGGCCGGTCTCGCGGGGGTGCTCAGCTTCCGGTGGAGCTGAGCACCGCCGGGCGGCGGGACGCGATGACCCGCTTCGCCAGGGCCTTGGGGCTGGTCAGGAAGCCGTACCCCCACGACATGTGCATGGTGGCGAGGGCGACCGGGATCTGCAGCCGGGCCCTGAGCGGCAGGCCCTTGCCGGCCGGGAGGGATCCGGCGGCGATCGCCGCGAGGTAGCCGCCGGGGACCACGAACCCGAACGGGGTGACCAGCGCGCCCACGACGATCCCCACGGCTATCGCGCACACCGCCGTCGGCGGGGCGAGGTAGCGCAGGTTGATGGAGCCCTCGTGGTAGCGGGCGACGACGTGCCGCCAACGGCCGTAGTCCTTGTACTGCTTGGCGAGCGCCCGCACGCTGGGCCGCGGCCGGTACGACACCTTCAGCTCCGGCGAGAACCAGATCAGCCCGCCGGCCTCACGGATCCGGAAGTTCAGCTCCCAGTCCTGGGCGCGGATGAACTCCTCGTTGTAGCCGCCCTGTTGCTCCAGTGCCTCGCGCCGGAAGACACCGAGGTAGACCGTGTCGGCGGGCCCGGCCTCGCCGCCCGTGTGGAAGGCCGCGTTCCCGACGCCGATCTTCGAGGTCATGGCCGCCGCGACCGCGTCCTCCCAGGCGTTCTCGCCCTCGGCGTGCATGATGCCGCCGACGTTCATCGCGCCGGTCTCCTCCAGGAGCCGTACCGCGGTGGCGATGTAGTTCGGCGAGAGCATGCCGTGGCCGTCGACGCGGACCACGATCGGGTGCCGGGAGGCCTTGATCGCGGCGTTCAGCGCGGCCGGGGTGCGCCCGGTCGGGTTCGGGACGGTGTGCACACGCTTGCTTTTGAATGATGCGGTTTCCGCGACGAGCTCGGCGGCGATCTCGTCCGTGCGGTCCGTGGACGGACCGAGGGCGATGACGACCTCCAGCTCGCCGGCGTACTCCTGCGCGAGGATCGCTTGGACGGCCCCGCGCAGGTGCCGCTCCTCGTCGAGGACGGGCATGATCACAGAAACTGCGGGGTGCCGCACGTCGGGCTTGGCGTTCATAGGGGGCTCACGTTACCGCGAACGGGGGACACCGGTGCGCGCCGCATGGGCGGTGGGGCGGGCTGAAGGTCGTATCGGCCTACCGTGCTCACGGATCCCACGTACGGCCTCGTCCGGAGGTGTCCTTTGTCCGCCAGCCCGCCCCGGTCCCCCGCCCGGCCCGCCCGGCCGCAGCGCCGACCGCAGCCCACCCGTCAGGCCCCGCGGCCGCCGGTACGACCCAGGAGGCCCCGGCGGCCGCGCTGGGCCATGCGGGCGGTGACCACGCTCTCGGTGGTGGTGCTGGCATCGGCCGGGATCGGGCACTCGGTCATGGCCGGCCTGGACGCGGACATCGCCCGGGTCGACCCCTTCAAGGACATGAAGAACCGCCCCGCCCCGGGCCACGGCATGAACGTGCTGCTGGTCGGCACCGACGGCCGCGACCAGATCACCGAGCACGAGCGGCGGAAGTACCGGCTGGGCGGGGCGCCCTGCCACTGCACCGACACGATCATGATCGTGCACATCTCGGCGGACCGGGAGCGGGCGACCGTGGTCAGCCTGCCGCGCGACTCGTACGTCGAGGTGCCCTCGCACGTCGACGAGGCGACGGGCCGGCCGCACCCCGCGCACCCCATCAAGCTGAACGCGGCCTACGCGGAGGGCGGCCCGCAGCAGACCGTCCGCACCGTCGAGGACATGACCCACCTGAAGATCGACCACTACCTGGAGGTCGACTTCATCACGTTCATGCGGACCGTGGACGTGCTCGGCGGGGTCCCGATCTGCACCGCCCAGCCCCTGAAGGACTCCTACACCGGCCTGAACCTCTCCCCCGGCACGCACATGCTGAACGGCGGCCAGGCCCTGCAGTACGTCCGCGCCCGGCACGTCGACGCGGCGAGCGATCTGAGCCGGATGAAGCGACAGCAACAGTTCCTCGCGGCGCTGATCGAGCGGGCGACGTCGAACGGGGTGCTGCTCAACCCGATCAGGTTCCGGGACGTGACGCGGGCGGTGCTGGGGTCGGTGCGGGCCGACACGGGCTTCGGCACGGACGAGCTGCTGGACCTCGGCCGGGCGATGCGCAACTTCTCGCCCTCCTCGTCCGAGTTCACGACCGTCCCCATCGGGCAGCTCGGGTACGTGGTGAAGGGCATCGGCTCGACGCTGAAGTGGGACCGGGCCGGGGCGGACCAGCTGTTCCGGTCCCTGCGCGACGACAAGCCGATCGCGGCGCCGGCGCACGCGCCCACGCCGCCCCCGTCGCCCTCGCCCTCTCTCCCGCCGAAGCCGCAGGGGCCGGGGCCGGTGACGGTGGAGGTGGCGCCCGCGGCCATCCGGGTCCAGGTGGAGAACGGCACGGGTACGGCGGGGCTGGCGCGGCGGATGGACGCGGCGCTGGCGGCGACGGGCTTCGCGACGAACCACCAGCCGGTGACCGCCGCCCACCGTGACCTGAGGCGGACGGTGATCTCCTTCGACCCGCGGTGGGACCGCTCGGCCCGCTCGCTGGCGGCGGCCCTGCCGGGCAGCGTGCTGCGGGCCGTGCCGGGGCTGGGGCCGGTGCTGCGGGTGACGGTGGGGGCGGACTTCAAGGGGGCGGTGCGGACGGTGCGGGCGGCTGCGCCGGCGCCGCCGAAGGTGGAATCCTCCGTTATCCGGGGGGATGAGAGGGCTTGCTGAGGTTCGGGTTTCGGCCGCGGGCCGGTGGGGGCTTGTCGCGCAGTTCCCCGCGCCCCTGAAAGCAGAGGCGCTGCACGGCGCCCCTTTAGGGGCGCGGGGAACTGCGCGAGCAACCCCCACGCACCCGCAGCCGAAACCCGACCCGGCGTGGCACCGCCCTAGTCCACGTACCCTTCGGCCACCCTGCGCTCGCGCAGCTCACGAATCTCCCGCCGCCTCGCCAGGCGATGCGTGCGCCTGATCTGGGCCTCCTGGTAGCGCCGGCGGTCCCGGTCGGTCTCCGGCCGGATCGGCGGCACCCGGCGCGGCTTGCCGTCGGCGTCCACCGCCGCGAAGACGAGGTAGGCCGAGCCGACCTGGGTGGCGGGGGTCGACTCGTTCCAGCGCTCGGCGAGGACGCGCACCCCCACCTCCATCGACGTCCGGCCGGTCCAGTTGACCTGGGCCTTGACGTGGACCAGGTCGCCGACGCGGACCGGCTCCAGGAACGCCATCTCGTCCATGGACGCGGTGACGGCGGGCCCGCCCGAGTGCCGGCCGGCGACCGCGCCCGCCGCGTCGTCCACGAGCTTCATGATCACACCGCCGTGCACCGTCCCGAGAAGGTTGGTGTCGCTGTGGGTCATGATGTGGCTCAGCGTGGTCCGGGACGCGGACGTCGGCTTGCCGGGTATATCGGATTCCGCCTCGGGGGCCTGGTCTGTCATGGCCCCCACCTTATGCGGAAGCGACAATCGCGGAATTTGTGTCGGCTTCGCAACAGCGGTGCCCTGATTTTCCGACGACCCTTGTAAGAGGCATGGCCGCTGCCTGCACACTGGGGCCCATGAACGAATGGCCCGAGGGGCGGTCGAACGACAACCGCGGCAACCAGTACGGACGCGGTAGCGCAAGCGCGCAGCCTGAGGGCGCCCGCGTGATGCGCCAGGTACGGCGCGGAGATCCGTCGGCACCGCCGTACGGCGCCCCGCAGCAGGGCGGCGGCGGATACGCCGGGGTCCCGCAGCAGCCGTCGTACGGCGGCGGGTACGGAGACGACCGCGGTGGCGGGTACGACGGCTACGACAGCGGCTACAACACCGGCCAGGTCTACGGCGGCGGCCCCGGGGGCGGCGGCCCGGCCGGTACGCCCGAGCGCGGGCCGCGGCCGGCTCCCAACTGGCGCAAGCGGATCAAGTGGACCGCGATCGTCGTCCTGAGCGTGCTGATCGTCACATCCGTCTCGACCTACTTCTGGGCCGACTCCAAGCTGCACCGGGACGTCGACCTGTCCAAGGTGATCGACCGGCCCGCGGCGGGCAAGGGCACCAACTACCTGATCGTCGGCTCCGACAGCCGCAAGGGCATGTCGGCCGAGGAGAAGAAGAAGCTGCACACGGGGTCGGCCGAGGGCCAGCGCACGGACTCGATGATGATCCTGCACGTCGGCGACAACGGCGACACGCTGATCTCGCTGCCCCGTGACTCGGACGTGGAGATCCCCTCCTACCAGGGGTCCACGTCCGGCAAGGTCTACCAGGGCACCGGCCGCCACACGAAGCTGAACGCGGCCTACGCCGAGGACGGCCCGACCCTCCTCGTCCGCACGGTCGAGTACAACACCGGTCTGCACATCGACCACTACGTGGAGATCGGCTTCGCCGGCTTCGCGGACATCGTGGACGCGGTCGGCGGGGTCACGATCACCATCGACAAGGGCTTCAAGGACAGCTACTCGGGCGCGAACTTCAAGGCGGGCAAGCAGACCCTGAACGGCGAGGAGGCCCTGGCCTTCGTCCGTACCCGGCACGCCTTCGCCACGTCCGACCTCCAGCGCACCAAGAACCAGCAGAAGTTCCTGGCCGCCCTGGCCCACCAGGTGGCCACCCCGTCGACGGTCCTGAACCCCTTCAAGCTCTACCCCACCCTCGGCGCGGGCCTCGACTCCCTCACCGTCGACAAGGACATGAGCCTGTGGGACCTGGCGTCGATGTTCTTCGCGATGAAGGACGTCAACGGCGGCGACGGCGTCTCCATGAACATGCCGATCTCCGGCTCCACGGGCGGCAACCTCGTCTGGGACAAGGCGAAGGTGAAGACCCTGGTCGACGAGCTGAAGAACGACGAGAAGGTCACCGTCTCCGGCAACTAGGCCGTCCCGGCGGCGAGCACGGCCACAGGGGGAAGGGCGGGGCGCCCTTCCCCCTCGGCATACCCGGCTACAGCGCGTCGAACGGCGGCACGATGCGGACAACGATGATCAACGGCTCCCGTGGCGCCACCAGAAGGTAGAACCAGCCGCCGGCGGAGGTCCGCGGCCCTCTCGGGCCGGCGCTGGATGTGCGCGCAGACGGCCCGCTGGGCCACGAACCGCTGGAGAAGGGCGAGATCGGAGCCCTGCCGGGACTGGTCGGCCGCCTGGTCCAGCTCCTGGGTGAAGGCAGGCAGTGCGGCGGACGCGATCTGCCTGACGGCCTGCCGCAGCGCGTATCAGGGACCCCCGGCTGGAGGCCCCTGACCGCGCCCCGCGCTCGCGAGGAGCGTCACATGGGCATGGCCGCCATCGAGCGGCACATCTCGGCGCAGCGGCGACACGCCTCCGCGCAGCGCTTCATCTGCGGGTCGTCCGGCATGGACATACACGCCTCGGCGCACATGTCACAGGCCTTGGCGCACATCGCGCACATCTCGGGCGAGAGCGGCGAACGCCGCATCATCATGTCGGCGCACATGCGGGTCGCCTCGGAGCAGTCCATCAGCGCGCGCATGATGCGCATCTGGGCCTGGCCGCCCTCCATCGACATGCAGGAGCTCATGGTCTCCTCGCACATCGTGTGGGTGGCCATGCACATGTTGACGCACTCCTGCATCTGCTTGGACATGGCCGTCATGGGTCCGGTCTGGGTCATGGCTCCTCCAGGGTGTGGTGCGGGGTCCGGGGCGTTCCCCGTTCGGTTCCCGTCCTAAGCCCGACCGTCCGGTAGTGCCACCCGGGCCGCGGCCTCCCGCCCACTGCTCCGAAGCGGGCAGCCGGCCTCCTGGGACACCGGGCTCCGCCGTGCCGCTCCGCATCCCCCTCTCCACCGACGACGCCTCGGAGAACCCATGCAGCGACGTTTCCAGCGCCCGGCCCCGTTCCGGATGGCCATCGGCCTACTGACAGCACTCCTCGCCGGCGCCACGGTCGCCGTCGGCGCGGCTCCCGTCTCGGCCGCGGCCGACCCCGTCGTCTATTCCGTGGCGCCGAACGGCACGGGATCCGCCTGCTCGGCCGCGGCGCCGTGCGGGCTGCTGACGGCGCAGAGCAAGGTCCGGGCGGCGACGAGCACGATGACCACTGACATCGATGTCGTACTGGCCGACGGGAAACACCAGCTCGACGCCCCGCTCTTCTTCGACTCGGCGGTGGGGGACTCCGCGACCGGCGGTCACACCGTCAGCTACCAGGCGGCACCCGGCGCCCACCCGGTGCTCAGCGGCGGGCAGCAGGTGACCGGCTGGGCCCAGGGGGCGGGCGGGGTGTGGAGCGCGTCGGTTCCGGCGGGTACCGACACCCGGCAGCTCTATGTCGACGGGGTCCGCGCCAACCGCGCGTCCGGGTCGGCGGCGACCACCTTCACCCGTACCGCCACCGGCTACACCACCTCCGACACAACGCTGGCCGGCTGGGGGAACATCTCCGACGTCGAGTTCGTGTACGGCGTCGAGTGGACGCAGATGCGCTGCGGCGTCGCGTCGGTGTCGGGGACCACGGTGACGATGCAGCAGCCCTGCTTCGACAACTCCACGAAGAAGCAGTACGGCGTGAACGCCGACCTGCCGACGTCCGTCGAGAACGCGAAGGAACTGCTCGACAGACCGGGTGAGTTCTACCTCGACGCACCGCCACCAGGACCTCGGGCAACAAGATCACCAGCAACCTCGTCCACGACTACATGCAGCAGCGCAGCGACGGCGGCGGCATCTACGTCCTGGGCCAGGAGGGCACCTCGCTCGCCGACGGCCTGGTCATCAGCGGCAACGTCGTGCGCGGCGCCGGGGGCGGCGGGTTCGCCATCTACACCGACGGCGGCAGCCAGTACGTGACCATGACCGGCAATGCCGCCTACAACGCCAACAACGCCTCCATGGGCGGCTGCAAGGAGGGAACCACCACCCCCTACGGCGACTTCTCCTTCGCCGGCAACTACTTCGAGAACACCACGCCCAACTGGGTCTGCGGCAACCCCGCCAACGCCAACGTCAGCGGCAACACCCAGGTCACCGCGGACGGCGTGGGCGTACCGGCCTCCCTGCTGGCGGGCGCGGGCCTCGAAGCGGCGTATGCGGGCATCGCGGCGCCGCCGGCCGGGACGGCCCCGACCAACCTCGCGGCGCACAAGCCGGCCGTGGCCCAGTTCGTCGACGGCAGCACCGCGCAGCTCCAGCCGGAGTCACAGCCGACCTACGCCACGGACGGTGACCCCACCACGTACGTGCAGGCCAGCGGGCAGTTCCGCTGGCAGCTGGTGGTCGATCTCCAGCAGTCGCAGAGCCTGGGCTACGTCACGGTCGGCATGCCCCAGCCGCACTTCGCGACCGACTTCCACGTGGACGCCTCGACCGACGGCACCAGCTGGACCACCGTCGGCACCGTCAGCAACAGCGGCTGGGGGGCCGTCCCCGTCGCCTTCTCCTCGCCGGTGACCGCCCGTTACCTGCGGGTCGTCGCCGACAGGCCGAACGACTCCGGCCAGCGCGGGGACCAGATGGCGATCAGCGAACTCGCAGTGTACGGCGGCAGGTAGGACCGGAGAGTGCGGCGAGCACCCGGACGCGCGGCCGGTGCGGCCGCGCATCCGGGTGGCCGGTCAGCCGGCCTGCGCAGACCCCACTACGGCAGGTTCCTCGCCATCACGATCCGCTGGACCTGGTTCGTGCCCTCGTAGATCTGGGTGATCTTCGCGTCGCGCATCATGCGCTCGACGGGGTAGTCGCGGGTGTAGCCGTAGCCGCCGAGGAGCTGGACGGCGTCCGTGGTGACCTCCATGGCGACGTCGGAGGCGAAGCACTTCGCCGCCGCGCCCTGGAAGGTGAGGTCGGCGTCGCCGCGCTCGGAGGCGGCCGCGGCCTGGTAGGTGAGGGCGCGGGCGGCGGCGATCTTCATGGCCATGTCGGCGAGCATGAACTGGATGCCCTGGAAGTCACCGATCGGCTTGCCGAACTGCTTGCGCTCCTGGACATAGCCCTTGGCGTAGTCGAGGGCGCCCTGGGCGACGCCGAGGGCCTGGGCGGCGATGGTGATCCGGGTGTGGTCCAGGGTCTTCATCGCGGTGGCGAAGCCGGTGCCCTCCGCGCCGATCATGCGGTCGGCGGGGATGCGCACGTTGTCGAAGTAGACCTCGCGGGTCGGCGAGCCCTTGATGCCGAGCTTCTTCTCCGGGGCGCCGAAGGAGACGCCCTCGTCGGACTTCTCGACGACGAAGGCGGAGATGCCCTTGGTGCGCTTCTCCGGGTCGGTCACGGCCATCACCGTGTAGTAGTCGGAGACGCCCGCGTTGGTGATCCAGCGCTTCACGCCGTTGAGGACGTAGTGGTCGCCGTCGCGGACCGCCTTCGTCTTCATGCCGCCGGCGTCGGAGCCGGCCTCCGGCTCGGAGAGGGCGTACGAGAACATCGCGTCGCCCTTGGCGAGCGGGGTCAGGTACTTCTTCTTCAGGTCCTCGCCGCCGGAGAGGATCACCGGGAGCGAGCCCAGCTTGTTCACGGCCGGGATGAGGGAGGAGGAGACGCAGGCGCGGGCGACCTCCTCGATCACGATGACCGTGGCGAGCGCGTCGGCGCCGGCCCCGCCGTACTCCTCGGGTACGTGCACGGCGTGCAGGTCGTTGGCGACCAGGGCGTCGAGCGCCTCCTGCGGGAAGCGGGCCTCCTCGTCGACCGCGGCGGCGTACGGGGCGATCTTCGCCTCGACCAGCGCGCGGACGACGTCGCGGAGCATGTCGTGCTCCTCGGACGGGCGGTACAGGTCGAAGTCAGCCGATCCGGCCAAGGTCCCTCACTCCAGACGCAGTGGTGCTGACGCTAATTACTGTTAAGTAACTCAAAGTTTAGAACGCGGCCCACGGATAGGTCACGTGAGCTTGGCGACAGCGGGAAAGTTGCCCCGAACACGGCCCGGTTATGCTCGGGCCGCAGCCCGCACCCACGTCCCCGAGCTGGAGCATTCATGAGCCTCAAGATCACTGTGATCGGCACCGGCTATCTCGGCGCCACCCATGCCGCGGCCATGGCCGAGCTGGGCTTCGAGGTGCTCGGGCTGGACGTCGTGCCCGAGAAGATCGCGATGCTGGAACGCGGCGAGACCCCGATGTACGAGCCGGGGCTCGACGAGCTGCTGCGCCGGCACGTGGCCGGCTTCGAGGGCTCCTCCGGGCGGCTGCGCTTCACCACCGACTGGGCCGAGGTCGGCGCCTTCGGTGACGTCCACTTCGTCTGCGTGAACACCCCGCAGAAGCACGGCGAGTACGCCTGCGACATGTCGTACGTCGACTCGGCGATCGCCTCGCTGGCCCCGCATCTCACCGGGCCCGCCCTCGTCGTCGGCAAGTCGACGGTGCCGGTCGGCTCGGCCGAGCGGCTCGCCGCCTACCTCGCCGAGAACGCGCCCGCCGGGGCCGATGCCGAGCTCGCCTGGAACCCGGAGTTCCTGCGCGAGGGCTTCGCCGTCCAGGACACACTGCACCCCGACCGGCTCGTGGTCGGCGTGCGCAGCGAGCGGGCCGAGAAGCTGCTGCGCGAGGTGTACGCGACGCCGGTCGGCGAGGGTACGCCGTTCGTGGTGACCGACTTCCCGACCGCCGAACTGGTGAAGACGTCCGCGAACTCCTTCCTCGCGACCAAGATCTCCTTCATCAACGCCATGGCCGAGGTGTGCGAGGCCGCGGGCGGCGACGTCGCGAAGCTCGCCGAGGCGATCGGGTACGACGACCGGATCGGGAAGAAGTTCCTGCGCGCCGGGATCGGGTTCGGCGGCGGCTGCCTGCCCAAGGACATCCGTGCCTTCATGGCCCGCGCGGGCGAGCTGGGCGCCGACCAGGCGCTGACCTTCCTGCGCGAGATCGACTCCATCAACATGCGGCGCCGGGGACAGATGGTCGAGATGGCCCGGGAGGCGCTGGGCGGCGGGTCCTTCCTCGGCAAGCGGGTCGCGGTCCTCGGTGCGACGTTCAAGCCGGACTCCGACGACGTCCGTGACTCGCCGGCGCTGAACGTCGCCGGGCAGATCCAGCTGCAGGGCGGCCAGGTGACCGTGTACGACCCGAAGGGGATCGACAACGCGCGGCGGCTGTTCCCGACACTGGGCTACGCAGAGGCTGCGCTGGAGGCCGTGCGGGGGGCGCATGTCGTGCTGCATCTGACGGAGTGGCGGGAGTTCCGGGAGCTGGATGCGGCGGCGCTGGGAGAGGTGGTCGCGGAGAAGGTGATCCTCGACGGGCGTAATGCGCTGGAGCCGGAGGTCTGGCGGCGGGCGGGGTGGACGTACCGTGCGATGGGGCGTCCGGCCGCTTAGATCCGCGGGTGCATGGGGGCTGAGCGCGCAGTTCCCCGCGCCCCTGAAGGGGCGCTCCGGCACAGGGGGCTGCGTCGCACCGCATGTGCCCGAGATCAACAGGCGACACCGGTTCGGCCGAGGCTCAGTCGGCCGAACCGGTGTCTTGTTGCATTCTGCACCACGCGGCACATGCGTGACCGGTGAACCGGCTGTGCCTTACCGGTCCTTGGCCCGGTAGCGGCGCATCTTCTCGCGCGCCCCGCACACCTGCATCGAGCACCAGCGGCCGCGGCCGGCCGGGCTGCGGTCGTAGTACGCCCAGTGGCAGGTGTCGGCCTCGCAGGCCTTGAGGCGGGTCCAGGTGCCCTCGATCGCGGCGGTGGCGACGGCCGCCGCCAGGCGGGAGAGCAGCCCGTCCTCGTCGCCCGGCAGGAGGCGCGCCGAGCCGTCGGCGGGGTCCACGGCGACGTACAGCCGGGCCTGCGCGAGCAGCTCGCCCAGGGGGGTGACCTCGCGGTGCGGGGGGTACCCGGCGTGGGCGAGAAGGGTGGCGCGCAGGGACTCGCGCAGGACGCGGGCCGGTGGGAGTTCGGCCTCCGTGATGCCGAGGCGTGCCCTGCCGTCCGCCGTGTCGAGCGCGTCGGCGCCCGACTCCAGGTCCAGCGTGTTCACCAGGGCCTCGACCAGGGCCAGGCCGCCCGGCGCGGGCGATCTCTCACTCATCTCTGCAAGTTACCTCCCGAATCCGGTTGCGACGTTACCTCCATTGCGGGAGCATCCGGTAACTACAGTTACCGTTTGACCGGCTTTACAGGTAACTCCGCCTTCGAGGAGGAAGTCATGGCTCTCGCCAAGCTCGGTGTCGTCGTCCTGGACTGTCCCGATCCGTCCGCGCTCGCCGGTTTCTACGCCGGGGTGCTGGGCGGCAGCGTCGAGGGGGACGGGGACTGGGTGGACCTGACGGCGCCCGGCGGGCAGGCGCTGGCGTTCCAGAAGGCGCCGGGATTCGTGGCGCCGAAGTGGCCCGCGCCCGAGGACTCGCAGCAGTTCCACCTGGACCTGGTGGTGGACGACCTGGACGTGGCCGAGAAGGGGGTGCTGGAGCTGGGCGCGAAGCCGCTGGACGCGGCGGACCGGGAGCGCACCTTCCGTGTGTACGCCGACCCGGCCGGGCACCCTTTCTGTCTCTGTGCCTGCTGAGAGAGGGAGGACCCATGGCGTCCGTCGCCCGCTTGCGCAACGTGGTGATCGACTGTCCGGACCCGCGTGCGCTGGCCGCCTTCTACGCCGCCGTCGTCGGCGGCACCCTGGTGGCCGAGGAGGACGACTGGGTCGTGCTGAGGCTGCCGGACGGGCTGCGGCTGGGGTTCCAGCTGGCGGAGGAGTACACGCCGCCCGAGTGGCCGCGGGCCGACCACAACTCCCAGCAGTTCCATCTCGACTTCGACGCGGGTCCGACGTGGGAGGACGTCGACGCGGCGGAGAAGAAGGTGCTGGCGCTGGGGGCACGGCTGCTGCGGCGGGAGGAGGACCCCGTGGCGGAGGACTTCCGGGTCTTCGCCGACCCGGCCGGGCATCCCTTCTGCCTCTGCCGGATCGACTGATGGCCGGATCGGCTGATGGCCGGATGGCCTGATGGCCGGATCGGCTGATGGCCGGATGGCCTGATCGAGTCTCGGCCGAGCAGGTCCCGCCGGTCGGGCCCCGCCGGTCAGGGCTCGGTGTCGGCCGGCCGGGGTGGGTTCGGTTCCCTGCGGCGCTGGGTCGCTCGGGCGGTGAAGTCGGCACTGCGCAGGGCCCGCTGGACGTTGCCCCAGGTCAGCAGGGACAGCTCGGTCTCCGACCAGCCGCGTCGGAGCAGCTCGGCGATCAGGTGGGGGTAGCGGGAGGTGTCGGCGAGGTCGCGGGGGTGGGCGACGCCGGAGTCGTAGGTGCCGGAGAGGGCGACGCACTCGGGGCCCGCGACCAGGCGGACATGGTCGAGGTGGTCGGCGACGTCCGGGACGGTCGGCCCGGTCTGCTCGGCGGTCAGCGGCACCATGCACACGCCCTTCTGCTCCCCCAGCCGCGCGAGCAGCTCGTCGGAGAGGTTGGCGGGGTGCGGACGTACGGCCGCGGCGGCGGAGCGGGTGCACAGGACCGGTGTCTTGGAGAGGGCGAGCACCCGGGCGAGCGTGGCCTCCGGGGCGCCGGACAGGTCGGCGAGCACCCCGAGCCGGTTCATCTCCCGGACCACCTCCTCGCCGAACCGGGTCAGCCCCTTCTCCCCCGCCCAGGCGGCACCGGCCAGGGAGAGCACACGCAGGCCCACGGACTGCATGACCCGCAGGATGCCGAGGGAGTCGTCGAGGGCCGCGGCGGAGGCCGGACCGAGCACCACGGCGACCCGGCCGCAGTTGCGGGCGTCGATGACCTGCCCGGCGGTGCGCACCAGCCGCAGCCCCTCCGGGTGCGCCTCGACCACCCGGCGTACCAGGTCCAGCTGCTCCAGGGTGGCCCCGACGGCCCGCTCGCCCCGCTCCCGTTCCGGCACCTGCAAGGACCAGAACAGCGCGCCCACGTGCCCCTCGCGCAGCCGGGGCACGTCCGTGTCCACGGCCGCCTCGCCCAGCTCCAGGTCGTACCAGGGCAGCGGTGCGAGCGCCCGGGGCAGCCCGTTGTAGCCGTCCGCGACCGGATGCGCCTCCAGCAGCGCATGAGCCCGCTCCAGGAACGCGGCGCCGGACTCCACCGGGAACGGGTCGTCCGGGAGACAGTCCTCCCTGCCGACCTCGGTCGTGGTGTGGATGTCGTGCTGGAGGTCGGCCATGAAGGGCTCCGTACGTCGTGGTGACCTACGTCGTGAAGGGGCTGTAGCCCACCGTCGCACGCCTGCCCGGGAGGGTTCCTGGTGGATGGGGCGTTCGGGGGTACGCCGCGCTCTCCGCGGGGCCGCGGTACCCGGTCGTGCCGCTCCACGCACGAGGGCGGTGCGGCCGGCCGCACCGGCTGCCCCGCCCTCACGATCAGCCGATCAGCCGTCCAGCTCGGAGATGGTCGCGTTGGACGGCCCCCGCGTCTCCTGGAGGCCGCGGGCCACGTCCTCCGCCGCACCCAGCACCCGGACCGCGTTCTGCCAGGTCAGCTTGGCCAGGTCGGACCTGGACCAGCCGCGGTCCAGCAGCTCGGCGACGAGGTTGGGGTAGCCGGAGACGTCGTTCAGGCCGTCGGGGGTAAAGGCGGTGCCGTCGTAGTCGCCGCCGATGCCGAGGTGGTCGACGCCGGCGACCTCGCGCATGTGGTCGAGGTGGTCGGCGACCGTGGCGGTGGTGGCGATCGGGCGGGGGTGGCTCTCCTCGAAGGCCCGGTGGATCTTCATCGCGTCCTCGGTGGTGTCGAGGTGGTGGAAGCCGTGGGCGCGCATGTTGTCGTCGGCCGCCGCCGTCCAGTCGACCGCCGCCTGGAGCACGAACTTCGGCACGAACGTCACCATCGCCATGCCGCCGTTGCCGGGGAGGCGTTCGAGGACGTCGTCCGGGATGTTGCGGGGGTGGTCGCAGACGGCCCGGGAGGAGGAGTGGGAGAAGATCACCGGGGCGGTGGTCGTGTCGAGGGCGGCGCGCATGGTCGTGGCCGCCACGTGGGAGAGGTCGACCAGCATGCCCAGGCGGTTCATCTCCCTCACCACCTCGCGGCCGAAGGCCGACAGACCGCCCACGTTCGGCTCGTCGGTCGCCGAGTCCGCCCAGTCGTTGTTGTCGTTGTGGGTGAGCGTCATGTAGCGCACGCCCAGCTCGTACAGACCGCGCAGGGTGCCCAGCGAGTTGTCGATGGAGTGGCCGCCCTCCGCCCCCATGAGTGAGGCGATACGGCCTTCCGCGCGCGCCGCCTCCATGTCCGCGGCGGTCAGCGCGGCCCGCAGGTCGGCCGGGTAACGGGCGATCAGCTGCCGTACGCAGTCGATCTGTTCGAGGGTCGCCGGCACCGCGCCGGGCAGGTCCGAGCGGACGTACACCGACCAGTACTGCGCGCCCACCCCGCCCTCGCGCAGGCGCGGGATGTCGGTGTGCAGATGTGCGTTCTGGTGGGTGGCGATGTCACGGGCGTCGAGGTCGTAGCGGACCTGCTCGCGCAGTGCGTACGGCAGGTCGTTGTGGCCGTCGACGACCGGGAACTCGCGCAGCAGGGACCGGGCTTCGTCGAGAGAGGTCATTGCGTATTGCTTCCCGGAGTCCTACTTGCCGAAGCCGAAGCCGTTCGACCCCTCGACCTTGGCACGCAGCCGCTTGCCCTTGTCGGTGGCCTGGTCGTTGAGGTCCTGCTGGAAGTCGCGCATCTTCTGCAGCAGGTCCTCGTCGTGCGCGGCGAGGATCCGGGCGGCCAGCAGGCCCGCGTTGCGGGCACCGGCGACCGAGACCGTGGCGACCGGGACGCCGGCCGGCATCTGCACGATGGAGAGCAGGGAGTCCATGCCGTCCAGGTACTTCAGCGGGACGGGCACGCCGATGACCGGGAGGGGGGTCACGGAGGCGAGCATGCCCGGGAGATGGGCCGCTCCCCCGGCACCCGCGATGATCACCTTCAGACCGCGCTCGGCGGCCTGCTCGCCGTACGTCACCATCTCGCGCGGCATGCGGTGCGCGGAGACGACGTCGACCTCGTACGCGATCTCGAACTCGTCCAGGGCCTGGGCGGCGGCCTCCATGACGGGCCAGTCGGAGTCCGAACCCATGACGATGCCAACAACGGGGCTCATTCTGTGATCGTGCCTCTCAGGTAGCCGGCAGCGTGACGTGCGCGCTCGAGAACGTCGTCCAGGTCGTCGCCGTAGGTGTTGACGTGGCCGACCTTACGGCCGGGCTTCACGTCCTTGCCGTACATGTGGATCTTCAGTTTGGGGTCGCGGGCCATGCAGTGCAGGTACGCGGAGTACATGTCCGGGTAGTCGCCGCCCAGGACGTTGACCATGACCGTCCACTTGGCGCGGGGCCGCGGGTCGCCCAGGGGCAGGTCGAGGACCGCCCGCACATGGTTGGCGAACTGGCTGGTGATCGCGCCGTCCTGGCTCCAGTGGCCGGAGTTGTGCGGGCGCATCGCCAGCTCGTTGACGAGGATGCGGCCGTCGCGGGTCTGGAACAGCTCGACGGCCAGGTGGCCGACCACGCCCAGCTCCTTGGCGATCCGCAGGGCCATCTCCTCGGCGCGCAGGGCGAGGGCCTCGTCGAGATCGGGGGCGGGGGCGATGACCGTGTCGCAGACGCCGTTCACCTGCTGGGACTCGACCACCGGGTAGGCGACGGCCTGGCCGTGCGGGGAGCGTACGACGTTGGCGGCGAGCTCGCGGACGTAGTCGACCTTCTCCTCGGCGAGGACGGGCACGCCGGCCCGGAAGGGGTCGGTGGCCTCCTCGGCGGTCTCCACGACCCACACGCCCTTGCCGTCGTAGCCGCCGCGCACGGTCTTCAGGACGACGGGGAAGCCGTCGCCCTCGGCCGCGAAGCGGACCACGTCCTCCGCGTCGGTCACGATGCGGTGCCGCGGGCACGGCACGCCGATCGCGTCGAGCTTCGCCCGCATCACGCCCTTGTCCTGGGCGTGCACCAGCGCGTCGGGACCGGGGCGCACGGGGATACCGTCCGCCTCCAGGGCCCGCAGGTGCTCGGTGGGCACGTGCTCGTGATCGAAGGTGATCACATCGCAGCCCTGCGCGAAGGCACGCAGCGTGTCCAGGTCGCGGTAGTCGCCGATGACGACATCGCTCACCACCTGGGCCGCCGAGTCCTGAGGGGTGTCACTGAGGAGCTTGAACCTGATGCCCAACGGGATGCCCGCCTCGTGTGTCATACGAGCGAGCTGACCCCCGCCGACCATGCCGACTACCGGGAACGTCACGCCCCTAGGGTATCGGCCGCGCCAGGGTGGCCGGTTTCCGCGCCCTCGACCAGGGCTCTTACCTGCCGCTTCGCCGCCTCTTGCCCCGCTTTTCCGGTGCTCTTTCCAAGCCGTTCCCGACCTGTGTCGCCATCCACAGGCGTGGGACATACTGGGTCGTTAGAGTGGCTGGGTCGCAATACCTACGGACGGGAGCCCTCACAACCATGGAACGTGGTTCCTCGGGGCTGCAACGGCTCGTACGCGAGGTCGCCAAATTCGGCGCGGTCGGCGGGGCCGGCATTCTCGTCAATCTCGGCGTCTTCAACGTGGTCCGGCACGTCACCGACCTGCCGGTGGTGCGGGCGAGCGTCATAGCGACCGTCGTCGCCATCATCTTCAATTACCTCGGCTTCCGCTACTGGACGTACCGGGACCGCGAGAAGAGCGGCCGTACCAAGGAACTCACCCTGTTCCTGCTGTTCAGCGCCGTCGGCCTGGTGATCGAGAACGGCCTGCTGTATCTCGCCACCTACGGCTTCGGCTGGGACAGCCCGCTGCAGAGCAACGTCTTCAAGTTCGTCGGCATCGGCGTGGCGACGCTGTTCCGTTTCTGGTCGTATCGCACCTGGGTGTTCAAGGCGCTGCCGGCCCGCGAGACGGTCGCGGACGCGGAAGCCATCCTGGAGCGGGCCGCCGACACCGAGAAGCCCTGGCAGCGGGTTCGTTAGCAGGCCTCAGCGGACCATGGGCAGGTCGTCGTCCGGCGGCTTGTGCGCCGGCGGGGTGCGGGACAGGAACAGGCCGAACACCGGCGGCTGGGCCTGGAGCAGCTCCAGGCGGCCCCCGTCGGCCTCCGCGAGGTCACGCGCGACGGCCAGCCCGATCCCGGTGGAGTTACGGCCGCTGATGGTCCGCTCGAAGATGCGGTTGCCCAGGTCGGCCGGGACCCCGGCCCCCTCGTCCGTCACCTCCACCACGGCCTGGTTGCCGGTCACCCTGGTGCGCAGGGCGACCGTGCCACCACCGTGCATCAGCGAGTTCTCGATCAGCGCGGCCAGCACCTGCGCCACCGCGCCCGGTGTGCCCACCGCCCGCAGGTGCCGTTTGCCGGAGCTGACGATCGCCCGGCCGAAGCCGCGGTAGGCGGGCCGCCACTCGGCGAGCTGCTGCTGGATGACCTCGTCCAGGTCGAAGGAGACGGCGGAGCCGGTACGCGGGTCGCGAGAGTTCGTCAGCAGCCGCTCGACGACGTCCGTGAGCCGCTCCACCTGCGTCAACGCGACGTTCGCCTCCTCCTTCACGGTGTCCGGGTCGTCGGTGAGGGTGATCTCCTCAAGCCGCATGGACAGCGCGGTCAGGGGCGTGCGCAGCTGGTGGGAGGCGTCGGCTGCCAGCCGCCGCTCCGCGGTGAGCATCCGCCCGATCCGCTCTGCGGAGGAGTCCAGCACATCGGCGACCCGGTCCAGCTCCGGGACGCCGTACCGCTTGTGCCGGGGCCGCGGGTCGCCCGAACCGAGCCGCTCGGCGGTCTCGGCGAGGTCGGTGAGCGGGGACGCGAGCCGGTTGGCCTGCCGGATGGCGAGCAGTACGGCGGCGATCACGGCGAGCAGCGCGACGGCCCCGATGATCAGCAGCGTGCGGCCGACCTCCCGGGTCACGGTCGACCGCGGCTCCTGGACGGTGACCGTCTCGCCTTCCTCACCGTCGGCCGTGTAGTGGATGACATCGCCCTCGGGCTTGACCCCGAGCTCGATCGGCGCCTTGCCCGGGATCCGGATGACGGCGTACTGCTCCTTGCCGACCTGGCTCCGCAGTATCTCGGCGGTGACGTCCTCGTCCCCGAGAATCCGGCTGTCGACGATGCTGGCGAGACGCAGCGCCTCGGAGTCGACGCGTTCCTGGGCGCTGTTGCTGATGGTCCGGCTCTCGACGATCACCAAGGAGACGCCGAACACGGCAATGACGACGAGTACGACGGCGAGGGTGGACTGAATCAGACGACGGCGCACGGCATTCTCCGGGAAACGGCGACTCAGCGCCCCTTCAGGGGCGCGGGACGCATACATGTGCGGCTCCGCCGCGTGGGCGCGACCAGCCCACCACGACGGCCAGCCGCGCAAATCGCATCAGCCACCCACGGCGCGACGCGCGTAGCCGACCTAGCTCTTTTCGAAACGGAACCCGACACCACGCACGGTAGCGATGTACCGAGGGTTGGCCGCATCGTCGCCGAGCTTCTTGCGCAGCCACGAGATGTGCATGTCGAGCGTCTTGGTCGACGACCACCACGTGGTGTCCCAGACCTCCCGCATCAGCTGGTCCCGCGTGACGACCCGCCCCGCGTCCCGCACCAGCACCCGCAGCAGGTCGAACTCCTTCGCGGTGAGCTGGAGTTCCTCGTCGCCCATCCACGCCCGGTGCGACTCCACGTCGATCCGCACCCCGTGCGTGGCCGGCGGCTGCGCCGGCTCCGCGGCACCGCGCCGCAGCAGCGCCCGCACCCGGGCGAGCAGTTCGGCGAGCCGGAAGGGCTTGGTGACGTAGTCGTCGGCACCCGCGTCGAGACCGACGACGGTGTCCACCTCGTCGGCCCGCGCGGTCAGGATGAGGATCGGCACGGCGTGGCCCTCGGCACGCAGCCGCCGCGCCACCTCGAGGCCGTCCATGCCGGGCAGCCCGAGGTCCAGCACGACCAGATCGACGCCGCCCTGCATTCCGGCGTCGAGCGCGGTGGGTCCGTCCTCGCGCACCTCGACCTCGTAACCTTCCCGGCGCAGTGCGCGGGCCAGCGGCTCCGAGATGGACGCGTCGTCCTCGGCGAGCAGTACACGGGTCATGGGGTGATGGTAGTCCGATTACGCGCAGTACTGGAGTGTGATCGGCACCAGGGATTCTTACCTTGGGGCACAGTGGTACGAACCTATGGGCGAAAGGTGCGATCGTAGGAGGGACCTTCGAAACCGGGTGCGAGGTTCCGCCGACACCTGTGATCCGTGTCTCAAGTCCTTCCATATCCGGCAGTGTCCTGACGTACAGTGACGTGAACGCCTGTAGTACACCCGGTGACCTTTGGTGGGCATGTCGCACTGAAGGTCTCTTTTGTGTGCGGGCTGGCCTGCCAGCCTTGAAAGGAATGACCTCTGGCCGGGCTCCGGACGCGACACAGCGTCACGGCGCGTGGATCCCGGTGGTCGCCGTCCGCCGCTCCGCGACCCGGAGCGGACTCCCCTGGGCGTGGGATGGACGGTCCGACCCGCCGGTGCCGGCCGCTCCCCCCACGGGCGCGCAGAGCCCCACCGCGCGCTCCGACCAGCAAGGAACGACCATGGCGTCCAGCCTGACGAAGGACTCGGCCCGACCGGGCACCCCCGGTTCCGAGAAGACCTTCTTCGGCCACCCCCGCGGACTGGCCACTCTCTTCATGACCGAGATGTGGGAGCGATTCTCCTACTACGGCATGAAGGCCCTGCTCCCGCTGTACCTGGTCGCTCCCGGCGGCCTGCACATGAGCGCGGCCACGGCGACGGCGATCTACTCCGTCTACCTGTCGCTCGTGTACCTGCTCGCCCTGCCGGGCGGCTGGTTCGCCGACCGTGTCCTCGGCCCCCGCAAGACGGTCGCCGTCGCGGGCACGATCATCATGCTCGGCCACCTGACGCTGGCGCTGCCCAGCTCCGGCACCTTCTTCGCGGGTCTCGGCCTGGTCGCCATAGGCTCAGGCCTGCTGAAGGCCAACATCTCCACGATGGTCGGCCACCTGTACGACGGTCCGGACGACCCGCGCCGTGACGGTGGCTTCACGCTCTTCTACATCGGCATCAACCTGGGCGCGTTCGCCGCGCCGCTGGTCATCGGCACGGTCGGCGAGAACTACAACTGGCACATCGGCTTCGCGCTCGCCGCGGTCGGCATGGCGCTGGGTCTCGCCCAGTTCCTGCTCGGCACGCGCCACCTGAGCTCGCGCTCGGACATCGTCCCGACGCCGCTGTCGGACGCCGAGAAGAAGGCCACGCTGACGAAGGCCGCGGTGTGGGCGGGCGTCGCCGCCGTCTTCTACCTCGTCGTGGGTGTCTCCGGCGTCTACACGCTGAACTGGCTGTTGGTCCCGATCACGATCGCCGGTCTGGTGATCCCGGTCGTCGTCATCGCCCGCATCAAGCGGGACAAGGACCTGGACCGCGCCGAGCAGGGCAAGATGAGCGCGTACATCTGGTTCTTCGTGGCCGCCGCGGTCTTCTGGATGATCTACGACCAGGGTGGCTCGACCGTCTCCCTGTTCGCCGACGCGTCCGCCAAGAACACCGTCTTCGGCTGGAACTTCCCGGTCTCCTGGTACCAGTCCGTCAACCCGGTCATGATCATGGCGTTCGCGCCGGTGTTCGCCTGGGCGTGGCTGGCGATGGCGCGGCGCGGCAAGGAGCCGAGCACGGCCGTGAAGTTCGCCGGTGGTCTGGTGCTGATCGGTGCGTCGTTCTTCCTGTTCCTCGCGCCGCTGTCGATCGCCGACGGTGGTCACAAGGCCGCGGCGATGTGGCTGGTCGGCATCTACTTCGTGCAGACCGTGGGTGAGCTGCTGCTGTCCCCGGTGGGTCTGTCGGTGACGACCAAGATGGCTCCGGCGAAGTACGCGTCCCAGATGATGGGTGTGTGGTTCCTCGCGGTCACCGCGGGTGACGCGACGACCGGTCTGCTGTCCATCGCGGGTGTCGACCTGAACAAGACGGGGATCGTGGCGTTCCAGGCGGTGCTCGCCGTGGTCGCCGGTCTGGCTGTGTGGCTGTACCGGAAGAAGGTACGGGAGCTCATGGGAGACGTGCACTGACGTCTTCGACGGAGGGCCACCGGGATCGTGGATTCCGGTGGCCCTCGTGCGTTTTCGGCTAACGGTTCGTGGGGGCTGAGCGCGCCCACGCGGCGGAGCCGCAAATCAAATACAGCCCCGCGCCCCTGAAAGCAGGTTGATCACCTCGTCCTCTTTCGAGGCATGAAGGTGAAGACCGCGCCGCCCAGCAGGATCGCCGTTCCTGCCACCAGGCCCAGCGCCTTGAGCGCCCCGTTGCTGCTGTCGCCGGTCTCTGCGAGTCCGCCGCTGCTGCTACTGCTGCTGCTCGACGAACCCGACGCTCCGCTCGCCTGCTCCGTCGTGTCCAGGGTCAGGGAGACCGCCGTCTTCGTCGGCGTGCACGTCGTCGTCGTACCGAGTGCCTCGACCGTCAGGACGCCCGGCGACAGGGTCGACTCGCCGCTCGCCCCCGGCTTGTACGTGCCCGTCAGGTCCGGGATCTCGATCGGGTCGCCGGACTTGATCGCGGAGGAGTTGGTGGGGCCCTCCACATGGACCGTGCCCGTGTCGGCGCCGCCCAGGACCACCTCCATCGACGGCTTCACCGAGTCCGCCGGGATGTCGGCGGGGCTGTCCATCACCGACCCGTTGAACTGCACGGTGAGGTCGAAGCTGCCGCCGTCCTTCTTGGCGTTGATCTGCACCGGCGAGGTCGCGCTCTTGTCGCCGATGGGCGTCTTGCAGGCGTAGGGGATCTCGACCTCCTTGCCCGTGAAGTCGGTCTGGTCGCCGCCCGTGCCGTCGGAGGCCGAGGCGGAGGCCGATGTGGAGGCGGAGGACGATGCGGACGCCGACGCCGAGTCGGACGGGCTCGCCGAGTCCGACGGGGAGGCCGATCCGGAGTCCGTGGGTGACGCCGACGCGCTCGACGAGCCGTCCCCGGCCGTCACCTCGATCGTCGCCGCCTTCGGCACCGTCTCCGTCGGGGTGCACACGGTGTCCGTCCCGTACGCGTTGACCGTGTACGCGTCCGGCGTGAGCGTCACCTCGCCGGGCGACGTCAGTTTCAGCGTGCCCGTCATGTCGGACAGCACCATGTCGCCGCCCTTGGGGATCGCCGGGTTCTCGCGCGGCCCCTGCATGGCGATGTCGGCGGTCTGGGCGCCGGCCGCCTTGACCGTGCCGGACGGCTGGACCGTGTTCGCGGGCAGGTCGATGATGTCCGGGTTCTTGGACGCGGCCTGCACGAACTTCCAGGTGATGTCGACGGTGTCGCCGACCTTCGCCGTGGCGGGCGCGGTGATCCCGACCTTCGTGGTCCCGTCGATCGGGTCGGCGACCCCGGCGGGCGGTACACAGTGCGTCGCGTACGACACCTCGGCCGCCTGGGCCGGGCCCGCGGCCGCGCCCAGCAGCGCGCCGGCCCCGGCGAGGACCAGCGCGGCCGCCGCCGCACCCGCTCTGACCGGTGTCACTCTCCTTCGCATGATCACGTTGGTCCTTTCGTGGTCGGAGTCGTGGGACTCGTGGAGCTGTCGTCGTGCGGTGCGGAGAGCCGGCCGGCCGTCGCGCCCGGATCGGAGTCCGGGGTGAACCACGGCAGGGTCGAGGGAGCGGAAGCCGTCGAGGGCGCGGCCTCCGGCGTGCGCAGACCCGGCACGCGGAAGACCGGGCGGGGCACTCCCCGGTGCCGGATGCCGCCGGCGCGGGGCGGCCGTACCCGGTCCACCACGGCCATGCCGATGCGGAAGACCGCGGCCGGGACGACCACGCAGAGCAGGAGCCAGAAGAGGGTCACGCCCCAGGGGCGGCCGACGCCCCAGGGCTGTTCGGCGAGGGCCCTGCCGTCGTACCTGAGGGAGACGGTGTAGTCGCCGTGCGCCCCGGCGGAGAGTTCGACGGGCAGTTTGATCTGCGCCTTCTTGCCGGGTGCGAGGGTGCCGCGCCACTGCTGCTCGTCCCACTGGGGGGCGAACACGCCGTGTGCGGTGCCGACCTGGAACACGGGGTCCTTCAGGGTGGAGGTGCCCGCGTTGCCGATGGTGAAGACGAGGGTGCGGGACGGGGGTGCGCCGAACCAGGTCAGCAGGCCGGAGGAGCCGTCGAGGCGGATGTCGGTGAGCATCGAAAGGCGGCCGCCGGTGGACTCGGCGGGCAGGGCCTTGACGGGGTGTCCGGCGACCTTGAAGGCGGCGTCCGCGTCGGCGGTCGCACCGGTGACGGTGGCGACGTGCACCACGCAGGGGCAGGGGACCGGCGGTTCGGTGACCGGGAGTTGCTTGCTGAAGCCGCCGTTCGCGTCGGTGGTGACGGCCCGTCCGTCGGCGTTGGCGCAGGAGTTGGTGCCTCCGATCACGCCCCGGGACGGGCTGGACTGGCCGCAGATCAGCATCATCAGCAGGGTGTGCGGCCGCCAGCCGGTGCCGCTGACGGTGACCGAACCGCCGGTGCCGGCCTGGGACTTGGAGACCTTGACGGCCGGTCCGTCGGCGGCTGCCGCCATGGGCACGAGGAGCAGCGAGAACACCGCCGCCAGTGCCGTCAGTGCCGCCAGCACGGGGACCGGTCTCGGGACCGCACGCACCCTCACCTCGCTGCTCCCGTCAGCTCGACGTCCATGGACAGGGGTTCGGCCACCTGGCGGGCACGCCGTCCGCGCAGTCGTACGACCGCCACGGCGGCCCCTGCCGTGAGCGCGACCGTGGTCCCCGCGACCGTGCCCCAGGGCACGAACCGCGCCTCGGTGTCCGCCGTGTCGTGCGCGCCGTCCGCCGCGGTCGCCGTCAGCCGGACGTCGACCGCGTCCAGAGCGGGATGGCCGGGCCAGGGCTCGCTGAGTTCGGTGCGGGTGCCCGGGGCGAGGCGGACGGGGAGGGTGCGCGGGGCCCGGTCGAGGAGGACGCGGCCGAAGAGGCCGTGGGCGCGCACCGCCAGCTTCGGTGCGAGCACGGTCGTACCCCGGTTGACCAGCTCGTACGTGATGCGGTCACCGTGGACGGCGAGGTGCTCGACGGTCAGGGCGGAGAGCGCCGGGCCGCCGACGCGCAGGCGGATGCGGGCGGTGGCGGTGCGGCCGTCGGCGTCCTTCGCGACGAGCGTGCCGGAGCGGTCGCCGGGGGCCGCGCCGCTCGGGACGGTCATGGTGAAGGGGACGTCGGCGCGGGTGCGGGCGGGGACCCGGACGGTCGGCTCGGCGAAGGCGACGGGGACGCCGGTGCCGGCGGCGGTGCCGGTGCCGGTGCCGGTGCCGGTGCTGGTCAGCCGTACCGTGACCGGGTGCCCGCCGGAGTTGGTCACCGACACGGTGTCCTGGAGGACCGCCCCGGGGGCGCCCTCGGCGTAGAAGGAGGGACGGCCGCCGCCTGCCGGCGCGAGGGACCAGCCCTCGGCGGCCGACGCGGGCGGGGCGGTGGCCAGCAGGACCAGCGCGGTGAGACCGACGGCACAGACAGCGGACTGTACGGCGGTCTGCACGGCGGACTGGGCGGACGGCATGGGCGGCTCCAGCGGTCGGACCCGGAGGGTCAGCGGCGTACGGTCTGGTTCCGCCGGGTCAGCCAGAGCGTGCCGGCCGCGCCCGCGAGCAGCACGGTGCCGCCCAGGGTGCCGAGGGCGACGAACGAGTCCTCGGGGCCGGTCTTCGGGAGGGTGCCTCCGGAGTCGGTGCCGGTGCTGCCGGACGACGATCCAGAACTGCCGGAACTGCTCGAACCACCGCTCGCCGCGGTCACGTCCAGGGTCAGGGACGGGCCGGGGTTGTTGGTGGGGGTGCAGGTGGTCGTCGTACCGAGCGCCTTGATGGTGAGCGTGCCCGCCGTGAACGTCACCTTGCCGGACTTCTCCGGGGTGTAGGTGCCGCTCAAGTCGTTGATCTTGATGGGGGTGTTGGCGGGGATCGCGGCCTGGTTGGCGGCGCCGGTGACGTTGACGGTCCCGCTGTCGGCGCCGCCCAGCTTGATGGTGGCGCTGGGGCTCATCGCGCCCTTGCCGAGTTCGACGGGGCTGGACGAGACGCCCTTCTGCCAGGACATCGTGATCTTGTAGCCGCTGCCGCTCTTGACGCCCGTGATGTCGATCGGGGAGACGGCGCTCTTGTCGCCGATCGGCGTCTTGCAGTGGTAGTTGACGTTCACGACGGTGGCGTGCGCCGCCGGGGCGCCCAGCAGCACCGCCGACCCGGCCAGGGCGGCGGCGGACGCGAGCACGGCGGTACGTTTCGGGTACGACGACACGGTCGGTCCACCCCATTCGTTACTGACGAGGTATCAGATTCGGCCGTCAAGGTACGCCGGGGCTCATGAGGAGGGAAGAGAAAGGGCGTGGCGGAAGTGTGGGGATGCCGAAGCGCCCCGTGAGCTTGGCGACGCCCCTCGCTGAAGCGCCCCGTAGGGGCGCGGGGAACTGCGCGAGCAACCACTCGCGACCCGCAGCCGCGCACGGCCCACGGCGGCACCCCCCTAGGCGGGCGCCCCCAACTCCGCCCACACCGTCTTCCCGGCCGTCCCCGGCGTCCGCACAACCCCCCAGTCCAGACACAGCCGTTGGACGATGAACATCCCATGCCCTCCCGGCCGCCCCGCCCGATGCGGCGTCCGCGGCGCCGGCTGCCCGGCCCCCCGGTCGGACACCTCCACCCGGATCACCTTCCGGTCGCAGGCCAGGAACAGTTCGTCCGGCCCCTCCGCGTGCAGGCACGCGTTCGTGACGAGCTCAGAGACGACGAGCAGCACGTCCTCGGCAGCGGCCCTGCGGTCGGCGGTCGCGGCCGGCAGCCACCCCCACGCGTACAGCGCCTGACGGGCGAAATCGCGGGCGAGCGGTACGACCCCGCTCTCGCCGTGCAGGCGCAGCCTGCGGACCTGACGACCCTCCGTCGAGGCGGGCGGCTCGCCGGACGCCGCCTCCCCTGACATCCCGGAAGCGCCGCTGGGCTCCGGGCCGCGGTCGCCCGGCGGGTAAGGCCGGGTGGTGCTCATCAGCGCTTCACCTCACCGTTTCACCGGTTCACGATTCAAAGTTCGCGTTGCTGCAGTTTCGTACGGACCGGTCGGCGCGCTCCACTCAGACGTGGCTGGGCCGGGCGCCGGCAGATCCAGAATCTCTCCTGCCCGAGCGATCCCCGGGAACACCCCCCGGTTCCGGACGTCGGGCCGGCCGGGGCTCAGCCCGTGCCGTCGGCCGCGCCGTCCTCGTCGGCCAGCGCCGCCTCGACGGAGTCGTGGACGGTGAAGACCGCCTCGGCCCCCGTGATCTCGAAGACCCGGGCGACGACGGGCAGCATCCCGGCGAGGTGTACCCCGCCTCCGGCGGCCTCGGCCCGCAGCCGGGCGCCGAGCAGCACGTTCAGCCCGGTGGAGTCACAGAACTCAAGGCGTGAGCAGTCGACGACAAGGCGTGCGAACCCCTTGTCGAGGAGATCGTCGAGCGGCTCGCGCAGCAGGTCGGCCGTGTGGTGATCGAGCTCACCCGCCGGAGACACGACGGCGCTGGAGCCTTCTTCCCGCACCTCCACCAGCAGTCGGCCCGACTGTGCGCTGCCGACCGTCCCGTGGTCCATTGCCGTCTCTCTCCCGAGGTCGTGACCGCTTCCGCCACCGTCCGACCGATGTCCGACGATGCCCGCTCATGTCCGCCGAACGCCTTGGCGACGCCCTCGAACATTACGCCTTCTGCACGCAACCCGACACCCGAACAACCTCCCAAAACGGGACACATGATAATAGAACGGACTTGCGAGTGGCTCGACGGAGCGGGTAGGGCTAGTAGGGACACGCAACCGACACGGCCGGCTTTGGAGGCGCCGCACACCGCAGTGCACGCACGGCTTCGGCAGCCTCATTGCCGAGAACGATGGAGGACACCATGTCACCCCGGCTCGACGCCTCGCACACCCCGACCGCGACGTCGACACCCCCACCGGAACCACTGGATGCCATCGAGGGATTCTTCGCGGGACTCGGCCTCCCGGAGATCCCCCCGTACGACGAGGTCGACGCGGTCGACGCGCGAGCCCTGTCCAAGACCCTCTTCGAGCGGCTGGAGTCGCTGGAGGAAGGCACGCACGAGTATGCGTACGTCCGCAACACCCTCGTCGAACTGAACCTCGCGCTGGTCAGGTTCGCCGCCTCCCGCTTCCGCTCCCGCAGCGAGCCGATGGAGGACATCGTCCAGGTCGGCACCATCGGCCTGATCAAGGCGATCGACCGCTTCGAGCTCTCCCGGGGCGTCGAGTTCCCCACCTTCGCGATGCCGACGATCGTCGGCGAGATCAAGCGTTTCTTCCGCGACACGTCGTGGTCGGTACGCGTCCCGCGCCGCCTCCAGGAGCTCCGCCTGGACCTCGCCAAGGCGGGCGACGAACTGGCCCAGAAACTGGACCGCTCCCCCACCGTCGCGGAACTCGCGGAACGCCTCGGCCTCTCCCACGACGAGGTCGTCGAGGGCATGGCCGCGTCCAACGCCTACACGGCCTCCTCCCTGGACGCACAGCCCGAGGAGGACGAGTCCGAGGGCGCCCTGGCGGACCGCATCGGCTACGAGGACCACGGCCTGGAGGGCATCGAGTACATCGAGTCCCTGAAGCCCCTCATCGCCGAACTCCCGGCCAGGGACCGCACCATCCTCTCCCTCCGCTTCGTCGCGGGCATGACCCAGTCGGAGATCGGCGACGAACTCGGGATCTCCCAGATGCACGTGTCCCGCCTGCTGTCCCGCACCCTCGTGCACCTGCGCAGGGCACTGACCCTGGAGGAATAGCCCCGGCCGGACCGCCTCGCCGCCGGGGCGAAGGGCATCCCCCGCCCCGGCCCGCTGCGTCTTTGGCCAAAGCTCCCCCGCTACCGCGAGTCACACCCCAAACTGGCCGGTACGTCAGGAAGGGCGGCCCGCGAGAAGGGGTGCACGATGGTCCAGGACATCCAGGGCGACCCGCCCCCGGACGCACGCCTGACCGAGCTCCTGCGCGCCCCCGCCGCCACCGCCTACCCCGCCCTCCAGGAACTCCGCGCCCGCCATCACCCCGCGGTCCTCGCCCACGCCCGCCTCTGCACGGCCGGCGACGCGGCGGCCCGCCGCCTTGCCGCGGAGACCTTCAGCACCGCCGCCCGCGACATCGCGCACGGCGCCGAGCCGGTCGTACCGCTCCGCCACCACCTGCTCCTGCTGACCGCCCGGCTGGCCGCCGACTGGTCGCGCGACGAACGCTCCGCCGCCCTCGACCCCACCCTCCTGCTGGTCCTGAACTCCTCCGGCGTGCCCGGCGGCCCGACCCCGCCCCTGCTCCCGGCGTTCCAGTCCCTGCCGTCCCGCACCCAGGGCCTGCTCTGGTACGGCGTGCTGGACCGGGAGCCCGCCGAACGGACCGCGGCCCACCTCGGCCTGACCCCCGAGGACGTCCGGTACGACACCCCGTCCGCCCTCCAGTCCATGGCCCAGGCCTGCCTGCGCACCCGCCTGGCCGCCTCGGACGACCCCCGCTGCGCGGACTTCCGCCGTCTGATCGAGGAGTCGGTCCGCCCGGAGAACCCCCGCCACAGCCCCGACCTGCAGGCGCACATGGCCCACTGCCCGCACTGCACGGCCGCGTTCGAGGACCTCACCGCGCTCCGGGACACCCCGCGCGAGACCCTGGCGGAGGGCCTGCTGCCGTGGGCCGGAACGGCGTACGTACGCCAGGACACCCCGCCGGCACCCCCCACCCCGGCGTCCGCCCCACCCCGGGAGCGCCGCCTCCGGTCCCGGCGCCTCCTGCTCACCTCCACGGCACTGGGCGTGGCCCTCGTACCGCTGCTGCTGTTCTTCGTGACCCACCGGGACACGCACGCCCCGGACCCCGCCGCCGCGACCCCACCGCCACCGAGCCCCCAGGTGACCGTGACGGCGACGACGACCGTGTCCCCGGGACCGTCCCGCGTCTCGCCTACGCCTGCGCCAACACCCAGTGGTATGTCACATACCCCGACCCGGTCTCCGCGCCCCTCCCCCTCCCCCACCCCCAAACCACCGGGAACCGCCTACGCCCAGGTCGTGAACGCCGCCACCGCCCGCTGCCTGGACGTCCGCGACGCCGACTTCGACAACGGCACCGACGTCGTCACGGCCCCCTGCTCCGCCTCCCCCACCCAACGCTGGCGGGTCGATGCCGCCCGGGGCGTCCTGCAGTCCGCCGCGGACCCCGACTTCTGCCTGGACAGCCGGGGTTCCGTCGACAAGGGCGTCGGCATCTGGAGCTGCGCCTCAGTAGACGGCGACCACGGCGACAACCTCCGCTTCACCGTGACCCCCGACGGCGAGATCCGCCCGGAGACAGCCCTCGAAACGGCCCTCACCCCGACCGGCGACGACCAGCTCTCCCTGTCTCCGGTGAACGACGGCACGGGCCAGCGCTGGCGGGCGGGGGCGGGCTGATTCAGCCGACGACCCTGACGCCCTTCCGCCACACCCCGCTGACCAGCGGCACCCCCGGCCGGTAGGCCAGGTGGACGTGGCTCGGGGCGTCCAGGAGGAGCAGGTCGGCGCAGGTGCCCGGGGTCAGGCGGCCGATGTCGGTCCTGCGCAGGGCCGCCGCACCGCCCGCCGTGGCCGACCAGACCGCCTCGTCAGGGGTCATGCGCATGTCGCGGACGGCCAGGGCGATGCAGAAGGGGACGGAGGACGTGAAGGAGGAGCCGGGATTGCAGTCGGTGGAGAGGGCGACCGTCACGCCGGCGTCGAGGAGGCGGCGGGCGTCGGGCCATTCGGCGCGGGTGGAGAACTCGGCGCCTGGGAGGAGGGTGGCGACCGTGTCGCCGCTCGCCAGTGCGTCGACGTCGGCGTCCGTCAGATGGGTGCAGTGGTCGGCGCTGGCCGCGTCGAGTTCCACGGCGAGCTGGACGCCGGGGCCGTAGGAGAGCTGGTTGGCGTGGATGCGCGGGGTCAGGCCCTTGGCCCTGCCCGCGGTGAGGATCGCCCGGGCCTGGTCGCCGTCGAAGGCGCCCTTCTCGCAGAAGACGTCGATCCAACGGGCGTACGGAGCACAGGCGTCGAGCATCTCGCCGGTGACGAGGGCGACGTACCCGGCCGGGTCGTCGGCATAGTCCGGGGAGACGATGTGGGCGCCGAGGTAGGTGACCTCGTCGGTGTGGGCGGCTGCGATGCGCAGGGCGCGGGACTCGTCCTCGACCGTCAGGCCGTAGCCCGACTTGGTCTCGAACGTGGTCGTGCCCTGGCGGAGGGCCTCGGCGAGGTAGTGCGTGAGGTTCGACTCCAGTTCCGCGTCCGTGGCCGCCCGGGTCGCCGCCACCGTCGTGCGGATGCCGCCCGCGGTGTACGACCGGCCGGACATGCGGGCGTTGAACTCCTGGGTGCGGTCGCCCGCGAAGACCAGGTGGGAGTGGGAGTCCACGAAGCCCGGCAGCACCGCCCGGCCGCCCGCGTCGACCCGGTTGTCAGTGGCGGGTGCTTTGCTGGATTCACCGGTCCACACGACACGGTCGCCGTCGATGACGACGGCCGCGTCCTGGATCAGACCGAGAGGGGAGTTGTCACCGAGGGAGGGGTCGTTGGTGACCAGCGTGGCGATGTTGGTGATGACCGTGCTGCTGCTCATGGTGTCCTCGTGGGTGGTCGTCAGGCGCGAAGGGCTTCGACGGCCCGCGCGAGGGCCTGTGGCACATCGGGTACGAGGGCGTGCGCACCGTCCCGTACGACATGACGGCCCCCGACGACCGTGTGCCGTACGTCCGCCGCGGTCGCGGCGAATACGGCCGTCTCGGCGCCGAGTCGCGGTACCGGCCCGGCCGTTCTGACGGAGTCCAGCGCGATCGTCGTCAGGTCGGCGAGCATGCCGGTCTCGATGGTTCCCGCGTTGTCCCAGCCGAGGGCGGCGTGGCCGTCGGCGGAGGCGGCGCGCAGCAGGGCGGCGGCCGTCCAGTGGCCCCGGGTGCGGGTGCGCAGCCGCTCGTTCAGCTCCATCGCGCGCGCCTCTTCGAGCAGGTCGATGACGGCGTGGCTGTCGGAGCCGAGGGAGAGCGGGGAGCCCGCGCGCTGCAGGGCGACGGCCGGTCCGATGCCGTCGGCCAGGTCCCGCTCGGTGGTAGGGCACATGCAGGTGCCGGTGCCGGAGCCGCCGAGCAGCGCGATGTCCTCGTCGGTGAGGTGGGTGTTGTGGACGCCCGTGGTGCGCGGGCCGAGGACACCGTGGTCGGCGAGCAGGCGGGTGGGGGTGCGGCCGTGGGCGGCCAGGCAGGCGTCGTTCTCCGCCGTCTGCTCGGACAGGTGTACGTGCAGCGGGGCCCGCCGTTCCTCGGCCCAGCCGGCCACGGTCGCCAACTGCCCGGCGGGCACCGCCCGTACGGAGTGGATGGCCGCCCCGATCCGTGCGTGATCCCGTTCCTTGAGAACTGAACAGCGTTCGGCCCAGGCCTCCGCGCTGCCGTCGGAGAAGCGCAGCTGGTGGGCGTTGGGCGGCTCGCCACGGTGCTCGCTCAGGATGCCGGAGGAGAGGTAGGCCGTGTCGAGGAGGGTGATCCGGATGCCGGCGTCGGCGGCCGCCGCGATCAGCGCCTCGCCCATGGCGTTGGGGTCGGCGTACGGGGTGCCGCCGGGGGCGTGGTGGACGTAGTGGAACTCGCCGACGCAGGAGACGCCCGCCAGCGCCATCTCGGCGTACACCGCGCGGGCGAGCGCGTGGTAGGTCTCCGGGGTCAGCCGGTCGGCGAAGGAGTACATGACCTCGCGCCAGGTCCAGAAGGTCCCGGAGCCGACCTGGACGGTACCGCGCAGGGCGCGGTGGAAGGCGTGCGAGTGGGCGTTCGCCAGGCCGGGGAGGGTGAGGCCGCGCAGCACCTCGGCCCCGGGCGGCGGCGCGGGCACCTCGGTCCGCACCGCCGTGATCCGCCCGTCCGCCACCTCCACGGCGACGCCCGGCTCGACGTGCGTGTCCAGCCAGGCGTACTCCAACCAGTACGTCGTCCGTGTCGTCACCCGCAGGCCAGCCCTTCCAGTACGTCGGCGAGCGCGCTCACCCCGGCCACGCAGTCGTCCTCGGCCGCGAACTCGGCCGGGGAGTGCGAGACACCGGTGGGGTTGCGCACGAACAGCATGGCGGTCGGGATGCTCCCCGAGAGGATCCCGGCGTCGTGTCCGGCACCGGTACCCAGGACGGGCACGGTGAGGCCGGTGTCCTTGCCGAGGATCCGGCCGAGTTCGCCGCGCAGGGCGTGGTCGAACTCCACGACCGGCGTGAACGACTCGCGGACCACGTCCAGGTCGATGCCGTGCGCCTCCGCGTACTCGCGGGCCGCCTTCTCGATGCCGCCGACGACGGTGTCGAGGGTGGCCTGGTCGGCGGCGCGGGAGTCGAGCCAGCCGCGCACCAGGGAGGGGATGGCGTTGACGCCGTTCGGCTCGACCGCGATCTTGCCGAAGGTGGCGACGGCACCGGCGAGCTGGGCCTCGCGGCGGGCGGCGAGCACGGTCTCGGCGTACGACAGCATGGGGTCGCGCCGGTCGGCCAGCCGGGTGGTGCCGGCGTGGTTGGCCTCGCCCCGGAAGTCGAACCGCCAGCGTCCGTGCGGCCAGATGGCACTGGCGATGCCGACCCGGTCGCCGGACAGGTCCAGCGCCCGGCCCTGCTCGACGTGCAGCTCGACGAAGGCACCGATGCGTGCGAGCCGCTCGGGGTCGGGCCCGATGGCGTCGGGGTCGTAGCCGGCGGCCGCCATGGCCTGCGGCAGTGTGATGCCGTCCCCGTCGGTGAGCCGGTGGGCCTGCTCGACGGTCAGGTGCCCCGCGGTCAGCCGGGACCCGACACAGGCGAGCCCGAACCGGGCACCCTCCTCGTCACCGAAGTTGACGATGGCGAGGGGCCGGGTGAACCCCGCTCCTCTGGCGCGGAGTTCATCGAGCGCGGCGAAGGAGGACACGACACCGAGGGGGCCGTCGAAGGCACCGCCGTCCGGCACGGAGTCCAGATGCGACCCGGTGACGACGGCGTTCCCGGCCGCCGGGTCCCCGAGCCAGGCCCACTGGTTCCCGTTCCGGTCGACCTCGTACGTCAGCCCGCGCGCCTGGGCCTGCTCCTGGAACCAGGCCCGGCACTCGGCATCGGCCCCGGTCCAGGCGAAGCGCCGGTAGCCACAGGAGTCGGTGTGCCGCCCGACGGGGAGCAGCTCACGCCACATGGCGTGGAAGGAGGCCGCACTCCCGACCGGCGTGGCACCGGGCCGTGCGCCCTCGGCCCGTACAGGCTGTGGGCAGTCGTTCCGCAGGGCGGAACGGGCGGGCACAGCCGCACCCGCACCCGCACCCGCACCCGCACCCGCACCCGCACCCGGCGACGAGAGCTCGGCCCCCACCGAAGAGTCCCCGCCCTTCGTCACGCGTCGTCACCCTCGCGCATCGGCACCCGAACCCCCCGCTCGTCGGCGACCGACTCCGCGATGTCGTACCCGGCGTCCACGTGCCGGATGACACCCATGCCGGGGTCGTTCGTCAGCACCCGGCGGATCTTCTCACCGGCGAGCTTCGTACCGTCGGCGACCGTCACCTGCCCGGCGTGGATGGACCGGCCCATGCCGACCCCGCCGCCGTGGTGGATGGAGACCCAGGACGCCCCCGACGCCACGTTGACCATCGCGTTCAGCAGCGGCCAGTCGGCGATCGCGTCGGAGCCGTCCAGCATGGCCTCCGTCTCGCGGTAGGGGGAGGCCACGGAGCCGCAGTCAAGGTGGTCGCGGCCGATCGCCAGCGGCGCGGCCAGCTCGCCGCTCGCCACCATGTCGTTGAACCGCTCGCCGGCCTTGTCCCGCTCGCCGTAGCCGAGCCAGCAGATGCGCGCGGGCAGGCCCTGGAAGTGGACCCGCTCCCCGGCCAGCTTGATCCAGCGGTGCAGGGACTCGTTCTCCGGGAAGAGGTCGAGGATCGCCTTGTCGGTCTTGGCGATGTCGGAGGCCTCGCCGGACAGGGCCGCCCAGCGGAAGGGGCCCTTGCCCTCGGAGAAGAGCGGGCGGATGTAGGCGGGCACGAAGCCGGGGAAGGCGAACGCCCGGTCGTATCCGGCCAGTTGCGCCTCGCCGCGGATGGAGTTGCCGTAGTCGAAGACCTCGGAGCCGGCGTCCATGAAGCCGACCATGGCCTCGACGTGCCGGGCCATGGACTCGCGGGCCCGCGTGGTGAACCCGGCCGGGTCCTTGGCGGCGGCGTCGGCCATGTCCTCGAAGGCCACCCCGACCGGCAGGTACGCCAGCGGGTCGTGCGCCGAGGTCTGGTCGGTGACGATGTCGATGGGGGCGTTCATCGCGAGCAGCTGCGGCACCAGCTCGGCCGCGTTGCCGAGGACGCCGATGGACAGCGGGCGGCGGGCGTCGCGGGCCTCGGTCGCCAGCTGGAGGGCGTGGTCCAGGCTGTCGGCCTTCACGTCCAGGTAGCGGTGCTCGATGCGGCGCTCGATGGCGCGCGGGTCGACGTCGATACAGATCGCGACGCCGTCGTTCATGGTGACGGCGAGGGGCTGGGCGCCGCCCATGCCGCCGAGGCCGGCGGTGAGGGTGATGGTCCCGGCGAGGGTGCCGTTGAACTTCTTCGCGGCGACGGCGGCGAACGTCTCGTAGGTGCCCTGGAGGATGCCCTGGGTGCCGATGTAGATCCAGGAGCCGGCGGTCATCTGGCCGTACATGGTCAGGCCGAGGGCCTCCAGGCGGCGGAACTCCTCCCAGTTGGCCCAGTCGCCGACGAGGTTGGAGTTGGCGATGAGGACGCGGGGGGCCCACTCGTGGGTCTGCATCACGCCGACCGGGCGGCCGGACTGGACCAGCATGGTCTCGTCCTGCTTGAGGGTGCGCAGGGTGCGCACCATGGCGTCGAAGGAGCGCCAGTCGCGGGCGGCCTTGCCGGTGCCGCCATAGACGACGAGCTTGTCGGGGTGCTCGGCGACCTCGGGGTCCAGGTTGTTCTGCAGCATCCGCAGGGCGGCTTCCTGCTGCCATCCCAGGGCGCTCAGTTCCGTACCGCGCGGTGCTCGTACGGGGCGGGGTCCTGACATGGTCTGCCTCCTAGCGGATCAGGGATCAACGGCCAGCGAAGTGTTCCTGCGGTTATTCACATCCTGGCTCGATGAATAGAACTAGTCAATACATTCGGTCCGCCAGCGCGGCGGCAGTCCGGATGTTTGGCTGGACTTATGGGCCTCAAAGGTATGGACGATGACATGTCGGCGGACGTCGCGGGCGGATGCAGCGGCGGACACGGGGACGACGGCGAGCGGGTCGGGCGGCGGGACGACGCCGTGCGGGCGGCGGTGGAGCAGGGACTGCTGGGGCCGGACGCGCCGATCGTAGGCCTGCTGGACGTGCGGGGCATCCACGCGTCGGCCGCCGCGCTGCGCGGGGCGTTCGAGGCGGTCACGGCGCCCGGTACCGCGATCCTGCACGCCTTCGCGGTGAAGGCGAACCCGCTGGTCCCGGTGGTGCGGCTGCTGGCCGAGGCCGGTCTGGGCGCCGAGGTGGCCAGCGCGGGCGAGCTGGCGCTGGCGCGGGCGGCCGGGATGCCGGCGGAGCGGACGGTGTTCGACGCGCCCGCGAAGACCGAGGCGGAGCTGCGCGAGGCGCTGGCGCTGGGCGTCGCCGTGAACGCGGACAACCCGCAGGAGGTCCGGCGCCTCGACGCCCTCCTGCACCCGGGCGGCACCACCTCCTCGCCGCTCGGGATCCGGGTGAACCCGCAGATCGGGGCCGGGACGATCGGGGCCACCTCCACCGCGACGGCGACCTCGAAGTTCGGGGTGGGGCTGCGGGACGAGGGCGCCCGGGAGTGGGTCGTACAGACGTTCATGGAGCGGCCGTGGCTGACGCGGCTGCACGCGCACATCGGGTCGCAGGGGATCCCGCTGCCGCTGCTGGTGCGGGGCGTGGCGGAGACGTACGCGCTGGCCGAGGAGATCAACGCGCGCGCCGGGCGGCGGCAGGTCGACACCCTCGACATCGGGGGCGGGCTCTCCGTCAACTTCGCCTCGGAGACGACGGAGCCGACGTACGCGCAGTACGCGCGGCTGCTGGCTCAGGCGGTGCCGGGGCTGTTCGACGGGCGGTACGGGCTGGTGACGGAGTTCGGGCGGTCGCTGCTGGCCCGGCACGGCACGGTGGTGGCCCGGGTGGAGTACACGAAGAGCTCCGGCGGGCGGCGGATCGCGGTGACGCACGCGGGGGTGCAGGTGGCGCCGCGAACGGTGTACGTACCGGGGTCCTGGCCGCTCAGGATCGCCGCGTACGACGCGAAGGGGCGGCCCAGGCAAGGGGCCCCGGTGGTGCAGGACGTGGCGGGGCCGGCCTGCTTTGCGGGCGACCTGCTCGCCGAGGGGCGCGCACTGCCACCGCTGGAGCAGGGGGACCTCGTGGCGGCGCTGGACACCGGGGCGTACTACTTCGGCAGCCACTACTCCTACAACTCCCTTGCCCGGCCCGGGGTTTACGGCTTCGCGCCGGACGGCGACGGGGGCGTGGCGTTCGCCGTCGTACGGGAGCCGCAGACGGTCGCCGAGGTCGTGGCCGAATCCGGAGGGGCGCACGCTGACGCGCTCACCACCCTGCATGCAACCAGGAGCCGTTGAGACGCCCCGGACAGCAGGGATCAACTGGTGTGAAAAGCAGCCCAGTTGACCAACACTAGTCTGCCGCGCGCATGTTCCACTGGAAAATGCCAAACGACTCACCCCTCCCCGCACACGTTGCGTAGTGTCTGCGTCACTCAACCGGAGAGCCATGGGGCGGGAGGGGAGCCACGGTGCCCGGAATCGACGAGTGCTTACTGGAAGCGATGCGACTGCCCGGTGCCCGGGGCGCCGCATTGGTCGACTGGACCAGCGGACTGGCCCTGGGCACGGTCGGGGAGGCGCCCGGCGGTGACCACGAGACCACCGCCGCGGAGGCCGCCGAGCTGGCCCGGCTGGCCGCCGAGCACGGGGCGTTCAGCACGGAGGACGACACCGAGGTGAGTCCTCCGGTGGAGGATCTGATCGTCAGCAACCGGGACAGCTACCACCTGCTGCGGTTCGTGGTCACGTCCTTCGACGCCACCGTGTTCCTGCATCTGTGGCTGGCCCGCGAGGACGGCAATCTCGCCCTCGCCCGGATCCGGCTCGGCGAGATGGCCGAGCGGCTGGTGCTGGGATGACCGTGGTCGAAACGCCGCCGCCACTGCCGGTCCGGGACCGGGCGGCCCTGCACGAGAGAGTGCCCGGGGCGCTGTCACCGATGCTGATACGCCTCGCCGAGGAGCGGGCCACGGGTGTCCTGGTCCGCGAGCACGGCACCCTGCACCTGGCCGAGGGCCGCGTGGTGCACGCCGAGAGCCCGCTCGCCCCAGGCCTCGACGTGCTCCTCACGGCCCGCGGCACGCTCGACCCGGCGGTCTGGCCCTGGACCGACGACATACCGGCGGCCGCCCAGCGGCTGCTCGCCGCCGGCCTGCTCCCGCGAGGCGCCCTGGAGCTGTGCCGCCTCGGCGCCCTGTACGACGCCGGGTACTTCGCACTGGCACCCAGCAGCACCCCGGGCCGGTTCCGCTACGGCACCACGGCCGCCGCCGGTCCGTGGCGCGCCGTGCCCGTCACGGACCTGGAGCGCGAGACCCTGCGCCGCCGCGAGCTGCTGCACCGGCTCTGGCCCGACCCGGCGGCGGACGGCGCCCCGCTGATCCGCGCCGACCCGGTCGCGCCGCCGCCGGTCACCCCCCGGCAGCAGGCGGTCCTGGACCGGGTGGACGGCGTCCGCACGGCCCCGCAGATCGCCCGCGAGCTGGGCAGGCCGGCCTTCCACACGCTGGTGGACGTACGGCGGCTGGCGGCGGCCGGACTCCTCGCCCCGAGGAGCACCGCGCCCGCCCCGCCCCCGCTTCCCCCGGTCACCGACCCCGACATCGCGCTGCTGAAGAGGCTCAGGGATGCGCTGGAGGCCCTTTGAACGGCACCGCCCCGCCGAGAGGAGACAGCTGATGGCGGCAGAACCCGGCAGCTCCGACAGAGAGGCCGTCCTCGACGAACTGCGCCGGTTACGCACCCGGATGCCCCAGCTCACCGGGGCTCTCGCGGCCGGTGTCGACGGCCTGGTCGTCGCCCACGACTGCCCGGGCGTCGATCCGGAGGGCCTCGCCGCGCTCACCGCGGCCGAGCTCGGTGTCGCCGTCCGGGTCTCCGACGCCACCGGCAAGGGCGAGCTCAGGGAACTGCTGGTGCGCGGCGACGACGGCTATGTCGCCACCTATGCCGCCGGCCACAGCGCCGTGCTCACCCTGCTCGCCGAGGACCGGGTGAACGTCGGCCGGCTCCACCTGGAGGGCCGCCGGGCCGCCGCCCGGATCGGCGAGGTGGTCGACGCCGCCGAGGCCGCCGCCAAGGCGCTGCGCCCGGCCCGCAGCGCAGCCACACGAACCAGAACCACGCGCACGCCACGCACCAGCACCAGCACCAGCACCGACGCGCGCACCGCAACCGACAGTTGAAAGGAACCAGAAAGTCATGGCCAACACCGAAACCGCCCTGAAAGAGTGCCTCACCTCCATCGAGGGCGCGACCGGCGTCGCGCTCGTCGACTACACCAGCGGGATGGCGCTGGGCACGATGGGCGGCAGCAAGACCTTCGACCTGAACGTGGCCGCGGCCGGCAACACCGACGTGATCCGCTCCAAGATGCGCACCATGGAGCACCTCGGCCTCAAGGGCGAGATCGAGGACATCCTGATCACGCTCTCCAACCAGTACCACCTGATCCGGCTGCTCAAGGGCCGGGGCGGCAACGGCCTCTTCCTCTACCTGGTGCTCGACCAGGCCCGCGCCAACCTGGCGATGGCCCGGCACCAGCTGAAGAAGATCGAGGAGGACCTGGAGGTCTGACCGGACCTCAGACCAGCGCCGCGGTGCGGCGGCGTGCCCCGCCCGGGGCCGCGTCGCCCGCCGCGATGCCGGTACCGCGGTACGCCCTGACGTCCTTGCCGACCGGGCGGCCGCCGCGCTTGTCGAGCCAGTCGACGCGCAGCCACACCAGCTGTTCGCCGGCCTTCTCCCGGCGGCCCAGCCAGGCCGCCTTCAGGCGCAGCCCGGTGCCGGTCCCGGCGAGCAGCATGCCACCCGCCGCGGGCATCGCGAAGGCGGAGCCGAGGGCGACGGCGAAGGCCAGCAGCAGCAGCCAGCGGTGCCCCCGGCGCCAGTTCCGCACGGTCACCGCCCGGTCCTGGAGCACGTCGTGCTTGCCGGCCCGGGCGGCCCCGTGCATCAGCGCGGTGTACCGCTTGCGGCGGGTGAGCGCCACGACGGCGGCGCCGATGATGAACAGCGCGGCCCCGGCCATGACGCCGATGCGGCGTCCGGTGAACCCCGGCGGCAGCACCCCGACGCCGGCGGCGAACACCCCGGACCACCACAGCGGCGCGGCCCCGGCCCGTACGACCACGGCCACCCGGGCCAACCCCTGCCCCCCTCGTCCCGCACGCGCCATGTCCGCAGCCTCCTCGCCGGTCTCGGCCCAGTCCGTATGGCGGGACGCTAACCAGCGAACGTGAGACGAGCCTTAAAGGAGCCGCCCGAAAACAGGGGTCGTCCTCTCAGGGGACTCACATCTGCGGGACTCGCATCTGCGGGACACTCATCCGCGGCTCACTCCACGAACAGCCCCCGTGCCGCCGCCCGCGTGTCGAACTCCTCCAGGCGGGCCTGCGCGTCCGGCAGGTCGTCGCACATCGCCTCCAGGAGCACCCGGCCGAGCAGCATCGGCGCACAGGCCGTGTCGAAGGCGAGCCCGGTGCCGACGGCGGCCGGCAGCAGCAGGTCGGAGACCTTGGCGACGGGCGCGAAGGCGGAGTCGGCGACGGTCACGACGGTCAGCCCGGCCTCCTTCGCGTACCCGAGCGTGTCCACGACCTCGCGGGGATGCCGGGGCAGCGCGAAGCACAGCAGCGCCGTGGCGCCGGCGAGGACGGCCGCGTCGATGCGGTCGTGGATCATCGTGCCGCCCTCGTTGAGCAGCCGGACGTCCGGGTGCACCTTGGCGGCGAAGTAGGCGAAGCCGTACGCCTGCGAGGCGGCCGCGCGCAGCCCGAGCACCGGCAGCGGCCGGGACGCGGCCAGCAGCCGCCCCGCCTGCTGCACCGGGCGCGGGTCGGCGAGCACCTCGGCGAGGTGCCGCAGGTTCTCGATCTCGGCCTCGACGGCCTGCTGGTACTCGTTGTACGACCCGGAACCGGCCGCCTGCTCGGGGGGCACGACCTCGCGCAGGTGCTTGCGCAGCGCCGGGTAGCCGTCGAAGCCGAGGGCGACCGCGAAGCGGGTGACGGAGGGCTGGCTGACCCCGGCCAGTTCGGCCAGCTCCACGCTGGACAGGAAGGGCACGTCGGCGGCGCGCCGCACCATGCTGTGCGCGATGCGCCGCTGGGTCGGCGTGAGCCGGTGCCCCTCGAAGAGCGCCTGCAACCGTGTCGCAGGGCTGTCGGTCACGTTCATGACGTGCTCCCCCTCCAGATGTCCGTGAACCGGTCGAGCAGCCCGGCCGCCGCGGTGACGTCGTCCGTGAGCGGCCGGTCGGCCGGGTCCGCCTCCAGCGCCGCCTCGGCGAGCTCCAGCGCCCTGCCCGCCCCGAGCCCGGGTTCGGGCCTCAGGTCGCGCTGGCGCAGCGCCCGTACGGCGGCGACGAGTTCGCAGCCGACCACCAGACGGTACGCACGGCAGGCGCGCAGCGTTTGACGGGCGGCGAGCGAGGCGAAACTGGCCTGCTCCTCGACGCCTCGGGAGAGTACAGCGTGCCCGAGGGAGGCGGGCGCGGAGAAGGCGCGCAGGTCGCCGAGGGCGGCGCCGGCGGCGTACTCCAGGATCATCACGCCGGAGGAGGCGGGCTCCTGGTCGGCGAGGAAGGGGCGCAGGCGGGTGAAGGCCGGCTCGTTCAGGGAGGAGAGGCGGGAGGTGGACAGGCGGGCGACCTGGGTGACGGCGAGCCGGAAGTGGTCCAGGGCGAGGGCGAGCTGGGCCTGGTAGAAGCCGCCGTGGTGGTAGGCGGCCAGGTCCTCGGCGGAGATCAGGGGGTTCTCGGCGGCCGCGTTGATCTCGATGGCGAGGACCTGCTCCAGGGCGTCGGCCGCGTCATGGGCCGGGCCGTGGATCTGGGGCAGGCAGCGGAAGCCGTAGGGGTCCTGGATCCGGCCGAGCGGCGGGGTCGGCCGGTCGGCGGCGCCGATCAGCTCCCGCATCCGGCGGGCGACCTCGACGCTGCCGCGGTGCGGGCGGGCCGCGTGCACGGGCGCCGCGAACGCCTCGTGGGAGCCGTCGACGGCGAGCAGCGACAGTGCCGCCACCACCTGGGTGGCCTCGATCAGCCCGCGCAGCTCGTGCAGGGCGAGCGCCGACTGGCCGAGGGTGAGGGCGTTGCTGCTGATCAGGGCGAGGGCGTCGTTGTTGTCCAGTGGCTGGGATGCCGGCGCGCCGGAGCCCCGCCAGGGGTGCTCCCCCACCAGTGCGAGGCCCACCTGGGCGAGCGCCGCGATGTCCCCGGTGCCGACCGAGCCGAACTCGTTGACCACCGGGTACGCGCCCGACTCCAGCGCCTCGCACAAGGCCGTCACGACGGTCGGTCTGAGGCCCGCGCCGCCCGCAAGGAGCTGGTTGGCCCGCACCGCGAGCATCGCGCGCACCTGCCGGGCGGGGAGTTCGTCGCCGATCGCGCCTGCGTGGCTGCGCAGCAGCCGCAGTCCGTGGCCGGCGGCGGCCTCGGTGGGCACGTCCTCGTTCCGGTTGGCGCCGACGCCGGTGGAACGGCCGTAGACGCGGCCGGTCGCGGCGATCTGCCGGGCGGCGTTCCAGGACTCCTCCGCGCGGCGCATCGCCTCGGTGCCCGCTACCGGGCGGGCGGTGCCGTCGGCGAGGCGTACGACGTCCTCGACACCCATGCCGATGCCGTCGAGGACCACCAGACCGGAATGCACTGTTCCGGGAGTGTCCACGATACGAGACGACATAACGTCCAAACTCCCATCAATTAGGACACTCGATCTTGCGTTGCGGTCATCCGTTACCTCGGATTAACGCGAGACCGTTGACAACCTATTCACCTAACGAGAACTCTGCATGACGTTATACAGCCGGGCAAGGGACATCTCATGATCCAGTTCGACGCGGTCCACAAGCGCTTCCCCAACGGCACGACAGCAGTCCACGATCTCTCCCTGGAGATGCCGGAGGGCGGGGTCACCGTCCTGGTCGGCTCCTCCGGTTGCGGCAAGACCACCACCCTGCGGATGATCAACCGGATGGTCGAGCCGACCTCCGGCACGATCAAGGTGAACGGCAAGGACGTCACCGAGCAGGACGCCGCCGAGCTGCGCCGGTCCATCGGGTACGTCATCCAGCAGGCCGGACTATTCCCGCACCGCACGGTGCTCGACAACATCGCCACCGTCCCGCTGCTGCTCGGCTGGAACCGGAAGAAGGCCCGCGCCCGCGCCGCCGAACTCCTGGAGACCGTCGGCCTCGCCGCCGACGCCGGCAAGCGGTACCCGCACCAGCTCTCCGGCGGCCAGCAGCAGCGCGTCGGCGTGGCCCGCGCGCTCGCCGCCGACCCGCCGGTGCTGCTGATGGACGAGCCGTTCGGCGCCGTCGACCCGGTGGTGCGCACCCAGCTCCAGGACGAACTGCTCCGGCTTCAGAAGGAGTTGAACAAGACCATCGTCTTCGTCACGCACGACGTCGACGAGGCGGTCCGGCTCGGCGACCGGATCGCGATCTTCCGCACCGGCGGCCACCTGGTCCAGATCGCCCCGCCCGCCGAACTGCTGGCCCGGCCCGCGGACGACTTCGTGGCCGACTTCCTCGGCGCCGAGCGCGGCCTGAAGCTGCTCTCGCTGAAGACCCTGGCCGGCGTCCCGCAGGGCCCGGCACCCGAAGGCGGCGCCTGGACCCTCGTCCTCGACGCCGGGCGCAAGCCCCTGCACTGGGCCTCGAAGGACGCCGAACTCCCCGTACGGCCGCTCAAGGACGACGACTCGCTGCTCGCGGCGCTGAACGAGTCGATCGCCTCCCCGGCCGGGCTGGTCGCCCGGGTCGACGCGGACGGCGTCCTCACCGGCGTCTCGTCCCGCGACGACATCCACGTGCACGCCGGTCAGGCGCACAGCGCGGCACGGGCGGTGGCGGCATGACCATCGACTGGTCGTGGATCGGCGACCACACCGACGACCTCACCAGCCTCACCCTCTCCCATCTCCAGGCCGCGATGACCGCCGTCTTCCTCGGCCTGCTGATCTCGCTGCCGCTCGCGGTGGTCGCCCACCGGGTCCGCCCGCTGCGCGGCTTCCTGCTCGGCCTCTCGAACGTGCTCTTCACGATCCCGTCGATCGCGATCTTCGTGCTGCTGCTCCCGGTCAGCGGCCTGACCCGCACCACGACCGTGATCGGCCTGACCGTCTACACGCTGGTCGTGCTGCTCAGGAACACGGTCGAGGGCCTGGACTCGGTCCCCGCGAAGACCAAGGAGGCGGCGAAGGCGATGGGCACCCGCCCGCTGCGCACGCTCCTCACCGTCGAACTCCCGCTGGCCCTCCCCGTGATCATGGCGGGCGTCCGGATCGCCACGGTCATGTCCATCTCGCTGGTGAGCGTCGCCACCTACATCGGCGACGGCGGCCTCGGCCAGCTCTTCACCGACGGCTTCCAGCGCGACTTCCCGACCCCGGTGATCGTGGGCGTGGTCCTCACGATCCTTCTCGCCGTGGTCGCGGACGCCCTGCTGGTGGCTCTCCAGTACGTACTGACCCCGTGGCGGCGGAGGCGAGCCTGACATGTTCGAACTCTTCAAGAACCTCGGCACCTGGCTGACCAGCGGCTCCCAGTGGGCCGGTCAGGACGGCATCGCCCACCGGCTCGGCGAGCACCTCCAGTACTCGCTGCTGGCGACCCTCATCGCGGCCGCGATCGGCCTCCCGCTCGGCCTGCTGATCGGGCACACCGGCAAGGGCGCGTTCGTCGCCATCAACCTGGCGTCCTTCGGCCGTGCGCTGCCGACCGTCGGCCTGGTGGTGCTGGTCTTCCTGGCCGGCGGCCTCTCGATGCTGCCGGTGTACGTGGCGCTGGTCGCCCTCGCCGTCCCGGCGATCGTCACCAACACCTACGCCGGCATGACCGCCGTCGACCCGGACGTGAAGGACGCGGCCCGCGGCCAGGGCATGCGCGGCCACCAGGTCCTCTTCCAGGTCGAACTGCCGCTCGCGCTCCCCCTGATCATGACGGGCCTGCGCCTCGCGCTCATCCAGGTCGTGGCCACGGCCACCATCGCCGCCTACGTCTCCTTCGGCGGCCTCGGCCGCTACGTCTTCGACGGACTCGCCCAGCGCGACCTCGTCCAGGTGCTCGGCGGCGCGGTGCTTGTCGCGCTCGTCGCCGTCGTCCTCGACCTGCTCCTGAGCACCCTCCAGCGCTTCCTCTTCCGCCACCGCACTGCCTAGGGACCCCTCGATGAACCGACGCACTCTCCTCGGCGGCCTCTTCGCAGCGGCCTCCGTCCCCGCCCTCGCCGCCTGCTCCGGCGGCATCACCTCCCTGAACGAGAGCAGCGGCTCGACCGCAGGCGGCGGCTCCAGCAGGGGCGGGATCACCATCGGCACCGCCAACTTCACCGAGAACCAGGTGCTCGGCTACCTCTACGCGGCCGTGCTCCAGCAGGCCGGCGTGAAGGTGAAGGTCCGCCCGAACCTCGGTACCCGGGAGATCGTGATCCCCGCGCTCAAGGCCGGCGACATCGACCTGCTCCCCGAGTACCAGGGCGCCCTGCTCAACTACCTGGCCCCGAAGGACGCCTCCGCCGAGCCGGGCACCATGCAGAACGCGCTCACCCTGGCGCTGCCCGCCGGCCTCCAGGTACTGCCGTACGGACAGGCCGCCGACTCCGACTGCTTCGTCGTCACCCGGGCGACCGCGCAGAAGTACGGCCTGACCTCCCTCGCCGACCTGGCCAAGCAGAACGGCAAGCTGGTCATCGGGGCCGCGCCCGAGGTGAAGAAGCGCCGGGTGGGCGCGGTCGGCCTCCAGGAGGTGTACGGCGTCGAGTTCAAGGAGTTCAAGTCGCTCGACTCGGACGGGCCGCTGGTCAAGGGCGCGCTGAAGAAGGGCGACGTCGACGTGGCGAACCTGTTCACCACCGACACCGACATCGCGGCCGACGACTGGGTGGTGCTGACCGACCCCAAGAACCTGATCCCCAGCCAGCACATCGTCCCGCTGATCGCCGACCGCAAGGCCGACGACACCGTCCGCAAGGCGCTCGCCCGGCTGGGCAACGTCCTCACCACCGAGCAGCTCACCCAGCTCAACAGCCAGGTGGACAACGACAAGAAGGACCCCGAGGACGTGGCGGCCGCCTACGCGAAGCAGCACGGGCTGGCCTGACCCCCGATCACCGGCTACCGGCTACCGGCCACCGGCCACCACATCGGTATCGCACGGGCGATGATCCGGCCAAGAGCCGTTAAACCAACACCGAGCGTAACGTTTCCGCCGCGTACAGTGATGAGAACCATCAGCGCCAGCACCTGAGGAAGCGTCATGGCCTCGAACCCCAGGGCTCTTCCGACGGCCACCGCCGTCGGCGCGCCGGCCGTCGCCCTCTCGTCGGCGGCCGTCGTGCCCGCCTCGGCGAGCGCGGCCCTCGACGAACTGCTCCAGGGCAACCGGCGGTACGCCACCGGCCGCGCCCGCCGGAGCCCGGCCGCCGCACCGCGCCCGTTCGCGGTGGTGCTCGGCTGCGTCGACTCCGAAGCCGCCCCGGAACTGGTCTTCGACCAGGGCCTCGGCGACCTGCTGTGCATAAGGACGGCCGGGCAGGTGCTGGACGAGGCGGTGCTCGGTTCCCTCCAGTACGGCGTGCAGGAACTGCGCGTCCCGCTGGTCGTGGTGCTCGGTCACGAGGGCTGCCGGGCCGTCGCCGCCACCCTCGCCCGGCTGCGCACCGGCGCGCCCGTCCCCGGTCACCTGGAACTCCTCGCCGCCGAGATCGCGCCGGCCGCCCTCCGTACCAGGGCGCTCCCCGGCGACTGGGCCGAACACACCATGCGGGCCCAGACGGTGTGGGCGCGGGACGCGATCCGGGCCGACTCCGGGTTCGCGGGGGCGTCCGTGGTCGCGGCCCGGTTCGACGCCGGCAGCGGGCTGGTGTCGCTGCTGCCCTGAGGGCGGGCCCCCGCCGGATGCGGGGGCTTGCCCCAGTGCGGCGGGCTCCTGCGGTCCCTACGGTGGACGTCATGACGGACGTTCATGACACCGACCTGAAGAAGGACCTCGCCGCCACCCTGCACGCCCGCAGGGACCTGGGGCCCGAGTACGAGTCGGAACTGGTCGACTCCTTCGTGGAGAAGATCGACCAGCGCATCGACACCGCGGTGGAGCGCCGGCTGCGCCGGGGCCTGGCCGAACAGCAGATGCAGGCGGCCCGCGGGGCGCGCAGGCCGAAGGGCTCCGACTCCTGGGGCGAGCGCTTCGGCTTCGGGATCGTGTCGCTGGTGCTGGCGATCCCGCTCTCGGCGGTCAGCGGCGCGTTCGGCGGCATGACGGGCGTGGTCGTCACCTGGATCGGCATCGTCGGCGTCAACGCGACCCAGGCCGTCCGCCTCAACCCCGGCCTGTTCCACCGGGGCGACCGCGGCCACGAGGACTGACCCGGGCCCCGAGCCCGGGCCCGGCCTGGTCACACCTGCCGGGTCGGCTGGACCACGACCTGGCGCAGGTTGACGTGCCGGGGGCGGCTCGCCACGTAGCCGACCAGGTCGGCGAGGTCCTCGGCGGCCAGTGCGCCCATCCCGTCGAACATGCCCGCCACCTGCTCGCGCAGCTCCTCGCCGTCGATGTGGCTGCCGAGTTCGGTGTCCGTCAGGCCCGGCTCGACGTTGGTGACCCGCACGTCGCGCGGCCCGAACTCGGAGCGCAGGGCCTGCGAGAGGAAGGTGACGGCGGCCTTGGTGGCGCCGTACACCGCGAAGGTGGGGAAGACGACGTGCGCGCCGATGGACGACACGTTGACGAGGTCGGCGCTACGGCCCTCGGCCGCGGCCTCCACCAGGTCCCCGGTGAAGGCCCGCAGCACCCGCAGCACACCGGTCACGTTGGTGTCGAGCATGCGCTGCCACTCGTCGATACGGCCGTCGTCGACGGGGTTGGGCAGCATGACGCCGGCGTTGTTGACGACGAGGTCGACGCTGCCGTAGGCCGCGTGCACGGCGTCGGCCGCGGCCTGGACGGACGCGTCGTCGGTGACGTCGGCGACGACGGCGAGGGCCTCGCCGCCGTTCGCCCGGATCTTCGCCACGACCGTCTCCAGCCGGTCGGCGCGCCGGGCGAGCAGCGCCACCCGGGCGCCCGACTCTGCGAGCCGCAGGGCGACGGCCGCCCCGATCCCGCTGGCGGCGCCGGTGACGACGGCGGTACGGCCGGACAGGTTGTCGTACGACATGAGGTACTCCCTGGTGAGTGCCGCCGGGACCTGCCCCGGTGGCGTGTCTCCACACTCGCCGGGTCCGGGCGGCCTACCCAGGGCTGAGCTTTTCCTGGGTCTGGCAGAACCAGGTTGGGAGGGCGCGACTCCCCTACGATCGAACCCATGGACGGGGAACTCGGAGACTTCCTGCGCTCGCGCCGTGCCCGCATCCGGCCCGAGGAGGTGGGGCTGCCCTCGCACGGACGGCGCCGCGTACCGGGCCTGCGCCGCGAGGAGGTGGCGCAACTTGCGGGGGTGAGCGTCGACTACTACATCCGACTCGAACAGAGCAGGGGGCCGAGCGTCTCGGACGCGGTCCTTGACGCGATCGCCCGGGTCCTGCGCCTGGACGAGACCGAGCACGCGTATCTGCTGACGGTGGCCCGGCCGCAGAGGAAGGGCACCGGGCGCCCGGCCCGCCCCCGCGTCCGCCCCGGCGTGCAGCTGCTGCTGGACGGCATGGAGCGGACGGCCGCGTTCGTGCTGGGCCGCAGGATGGACGTCCTCGCCTGGAACGCGCTCGGCGACGCGGTGAACGGGTTCAGCGCCCTGGCCCCGGCCGAGCGGAACATCCCGCGCCAGGTCTTCCTCGATCCGGCCGCCGCGGGCTTCTACCCGGACTGGGCCGCCGTCGCCGCCCAGACCGTCGCCAACCTGCGCATCGACGCGGGCCGCCACCCCGACGACCCCCGCATGGCCGCGCTGGTCGGCGAACTCTCGCTGAAGAGCGCGGACTTCCGCCGGCTGTGGGCGGACCACGAGGTCAAGGAGTGCGCGTACGGCACGAAACGCATCCAGCATCCGGTGGCGGGCCTGCTCACCCTCCCCTACGAGACCCTCACGGTCCCGATGGACCCGGACCAGACGCTCGTGGCGTACACCCCCGAGCCGGGCTCGGAGACGGCGGAACGGCTGGCGTTGCTGGGGAGCTGGGCGACGACCGGCTGAGGCCGGGAGCCGAGGCCGGGAAAAGTAATGCGCGGGGACCGCCGCACCCCCGTTACCGGGGGGCGGGACGACGGCGGTCCCCGCGAAGGACATGGACCGGGTCAGGGCCGGGTCTCACGTCCAGGCGTCCATGGAGGTCCGGGAGCCGCTCCGGAGGTCCTTGGACGTTCGGTGCCGGCCGAGGCGGGGAGCCGCTCCCGCCCTGCCGACACCCACTAATCTGCCGGACCCGTGTTAAGCGGGTGCTGCGCGCACGTGACACGCTCGTACCACTTCCGCGAAGTCCACCACTCGGATAGGAAACAGCAAGTTCCCCCGGGTCACGGGCCGTTCACCGGACGTTCGCTACTGCTTGCCGCCCTTGGCGAGAAAGGCCAGCAGATCCTGCCGGCTGACCACTCCGGTGGGCTTCCCCTCGACGAGGACGATCGCGGCGTCGGCCGCGCCCAGCACCGTCATCAGGTCCGCGACCGGCTCGCCGGAGCCGACCTGGGGCAGCGGGGCGCACATGTGCTTCTCCAGCGGGTCCTCCAGGGAGGCGCGCTTGTTGAACAGCGCGTCGAGCAGCTCCCGTTCGACGACCGAGCCGACGACCTCGGCGGCCATCACGTCCGGGTGCCCGGCGCCCGGCTTGACGACGGGCATCTGCGAGACGCCGTACTCGCGCAGCACCTCGATGGCCTGCCCGACGGTCTCGTCCGGGTGCATGTGGACGAGGGAGGGGATGGTGGCTCCGGCCTTGTCGCTGAGCACGTCGCCGACGCGGGCGCTGGGGCCCTCGTCCTCCAGGAAGCCGTAGTCGGCCATCCACTCGTCGTTGAAGATCTTGCTCAGGTAGCCGCGGCCGCTGTCCGGCAGCAGCACGACCACCACGTCGTCCGGGCCGAGCCGCTCGGCCACCCGCAGCGCGGCCACGACGGCCATCCCGCAGGAGCCGCCGACCAGCAGCCCCTCCTCCTTGGCCAGCCGCCGGGTCATCTGGAACGAGTCCTTGTCCGACACGGCGACGATCTCGTCGGCGACGGTCCGGTCGTAGGCGGTGGGCCAGAAGTCCTCACCGACACCCTCGACCAGGTACGGCCGTCCGGAACCGCCCGAGTAGACAGAACCCTCCGGGTCGGCGCCGACGACCTGCACCCGGCCCTCACTGGCGTCCTTCAGGTAGCGGCCGGTACCGGAGATGGTCCCGCCGGTGCCCACGCCCGCCACGAAATGGGTGATCTTCCCCTCCGTCTGCTCCCACAGCTCGGGGCCGGTCGAGTGATAGTGGGAGAGGGGGTTGTTGGGGTTGGAGTACTGGTCCGGCTTCCAGGCACCGGGCGTCTCGCGGACCAGCCGGTCGGAGACGTTGTAGTACGAGTCCGGGTGCTCCGGGTCGACGGCGGTGGGGCAGACCACGACCTCGGCGCCGTACGCCCGCAGCACGTTGATCTTGTCGGTGCTCACCTTGTCGGGGCACACGAAGATGCACTTGTACCCCTTCTGCTGGGCCACGATCGCCAGCCCCACCCCGGTGTTCCCGCTGGTCGGCTCGACGATCGTCCCGCCGGGCTGCAGCTCCCCGCTCTTCTCCGCGGCCTCGATCATCCGCAGGGCGATGCGGTCCTTCACGGAACCGCCCGGGTTGAAGTACTCGACCTTGGCGAGCACGGTGGCCTGGATGCCCTGGGTGACGCTGTTGAGTCTCACCAGCGGGGTGTTGCCGACGAGGCTGATCATCGAGTCGTGGAATCGCACCGTTGTCTCCGGTTGCTTGCAAAAGGTGTGGTCCTGGTTGGTGTCGCCAGCCTAGGGCCTGTCCGGCGGTCGGGTCGCGGGGACGAAAGGGTCCTGATCAGCGCCCGCTCCGGAGGTTCACTCCCCGTTGAGATTGACGGACGCCCTGTACGGGGCAAGGAGTGGATGTGCGGCAACGAGGAGGTGGCGGCGACGCATGACGAACATGTCGAGGGCACGGGTGGCCCGGCGGATCGCGGCCGGGGCGGCGTACGGCGGCGGCGGGGTCGGGCTGGTCGGCGCGGCAGCGGTGGGCCTGGTGCTGGCCGAGGTGCGGATGGCCAGGACGGCGGTGCACAACGGCAACAGCGGCGGCCGGGTGCCGACCGCGGACGGCGTCTACGAGTGGGGGTCCCCCCACTCGAGCGAGGCCGAGAGCGGGGGAGGGTACGCCTCCGGTGAGCCGCCCATCCGGCTGACGATGCTCGGCGACTCCACGGCGGCCGGCCAGGGCGTGCACCGGGCCTCCCAGACGCCGGGCGCGCTGCTGGCGGCGGGCCTCGCGGCCGTCGCCGAACGCCCGGTCCGGCTCACCAACGTGGCACTGCCCGGCGCCCAGTCCGACGACCTGGACCGCCAGGTGGCGCTGGTCCTGGGCACGGCGTCGCCGGTCCCCGACGTCTGCGTGATCATGATCGGCGCGAACGACGTCACACACCGCATGCCGCCGACCCGCTCGGTCCGCCACCTCTCTGCGGCCGTCCGCCGGCTGCGCACGGCCGGCGCCGAGGTCGTCGTCGGCACCTGTCCCGACCTGGGCACGATCGAGCCGGTACGACAGCCGCTGCGCTGGCTGGCCCGGCGGGCGTCCCGGCAGCTGGCGGCGGCCCAGACCATCGGGACGGTGGAACAGGGCGGCCGCACGGTGTCGCTGGGCGACCTGCTGGGCCCGGAGTTCGCCGCGAACCCGCGCGAGCTGTTCGGCCCCGACAACTACCACCCCTCCGCGGAGGGCTACGCCACGGCGGCCATGGCGGTCCTCCCCACGGTCTGCGCGGCCCTCGGTCTCTGGCCGGCGGAAGAGGAACGCCCCGACGTCAGCCGTCGCGAAGGCTTCCTGCCGGTCGCCCGGGCGGCGGCGGAGGCGGCGGCCGAGCCCGGCACGGAGGTCACGGCGGCGATGCCGACGGGTCCGCGCGGCCCGTGGGCCCTGCTGAAACGCCGCCGGCGCCAGCCCGTCGAGCCGCCCGCTCTCCCACCCGGCTCGGCATCCGAAGAGGCGAGGTCGAGGGCCGGCACGACCGAGTAGGACAGAGAGGAAGCGGTAGCTGGGGCGGGGGGGCGTCGCTTGCCGGCGCTGGCCGGGTTCCTCCCCCGGCCTTCGGCCGGGGGGACCCCAACGCCCACCCGTGCCGCCCTGCGGCACGGGTGGGCGCAGCTATGTCTTTCAGGG
>NZ_JBHXLU010000051.1:0-22166 GCF_042720695.1 Streptomyces sp. NPDC058457
GCCAATGACACCGAGTACGGACTCTCCGCAGCGGTCTTCGGCAAGGACGCGGCCGCGGCACTCGACGTCGCCCGCCGGATCAAGTCCGGCATCTGCCACATCAACGGCGCCACCGTGCACGACGAGCCCCAGATGCCCTTCGGCGGTGTAGGCGCCAGCGGCTGGGGCCGCTTCGGCTCCCGCGCCGCGCTGGAGGAGTTCACCGAGCTGCGCTGGATCACCATCCAGTCCGGATCCCGCCACTACCCCATCTGACGATGCGACCAGGCCGACGAGGTCGTAGGGCGCACGTGACACGGCGTGCGCCGGGCCCCCGGGCCTTGCCCGGCTGGATGTGGTGCCTCGCCGCGGCTTTCAGCCCGGCGGTAGGAGCGGCATGGCTGGCGGAGGTCCGAGAGACAGAGGCCCTCGAACAGCTCCACCGAGAGGTGGAGGAGTTCCTCCGGTCCTTCTGACGAGGCCCCTGTACCAGGGATGTCCACCCTTCCAAGGAGTCAACAATGTCGCAGGTCGACAGCGACCGCCAAGAGATCCGGCAGCTCATCGAGAACTGGGCGCTATGGCGCGATGCCGGGGACTGGGGCCGCTTCGCCACGGTCTGGCATCCGCGCGACGGCTGGATGAGCGCCACCTGGTTCCAGGGAAGTGCCACCGACTTCATCAAGGCCAGTCGTGAGGGCTTCGACAACGGAGTCAGCATTCTCCACTTCCTGGGCGGTCACACCGCGGACATCGTCGGTGAACGGGCCATCGCCCAGACGAAGATGACGATCAACCAGCGCGAGAGCATCGACGGCTTCGAGGTCGATGTCGTCTGCACCGGCCGCTTCTATGACTTCCTCTCCCGGCACGAGGGGCGCTGGACCCTCGTGCGCCGGCAACCGATCTACGAGAAGGACCGGCTCGACGTCGTCGACCCCGCTGTCTCACTGACGTTGGATCCCGAGCTCCTGGACCGGTTCCCGGTCGGCTACCGGCACTTGGCCTACCTGCAGACCAAGGCGGGTTTCATGGTGAAGGACGGGCTCCCCGGTCTCACCGGCCCAGCGGTCGAGCACCTCTACTCCGAAGGCACGCGATGGCTGGCCGGGGCCTGAGGCCGCAGAGCCACCGAAGGAGCAAGCGATGAGATTCACGCACGAGACCCTTCCCCAGCGGGTGGTGTTCGCGGCCGGGGAGTCGCCCGCCGCTGTGGCGGCGGAGGTCGAGGCCCTCGGCGGTTCCAAGGTCATGCTGATCGCGTCGGATCGTGAGAGGGAACTGGCCGATCCGATCGCCAAGGAGATCCCGCTCGTACTGCGTCACGAGGAGGTCGTGATGCACGTACCGGTCGAGGTCGCCGGGCGAGCCCTTCGGGCGGCCTCCGACGCGGGCGCGGACATCCTGGTCAGCGTCGGCGGCGGCTCGACCACGGGTCTGGCCAAGGCGGTGGCGCTGACCACCGGGCTGCCGATCGTCGCGGTACCCACCACCTACGCCGGCTCCGAGGCGACCAACGTCTGGGGGCTGACCGAGGGGGAGACCAAGACCACCGGTGTGGACGACAAGGTGCTGCCCGCGTCGGTCGTGTACGACGCAGGCCTCCTGACCACGCTGCCCGGCGAGATGACGGTCGCCAGCGGCCTGAACGCGATGGCGCACTGCGTGGACTCGATGTGGGGCCCGCGTGCCGACCCGATCGACCGGGCGCTGGCGCAGGAGGGCATCCGCTCCCTGGCGACCGGCCTGCCGGCGGTGGCCGAGGACTCGACCAGCGTCGAGGGCATCGAGCAGACGCTGTACGGCGCCTACCTCGCCGCGGTCGCCTTCGCCTCGGCCGGCTCCGGTATGCATCACAAGATCTGCCATGTCCTCGGCGGCATGTTCAACCTCCCGCACGCCCAGACCCACGCCGTCGTGCTGCCTCACGTCCTGGCCTTCAACTCCCCGCACGCGCCCGAGGCGGAGTCGCGTATCGCCCAGGCCTTCGGCACGGTCTTCCCCACCGAGGATGCGAGCGCCGGGCTGGGCGCCCTGCGCCAGGCGCTGGACGCGCCGCAGGCACTGCGCGACTACGGCATGCCCGAGGACGGCATCGCCAAAGCGCTGGGGCCGATCATGAAGGCGATCCCGGCCAACAACCCCACCCCCGTCACCTACGCGAACCTGACCATGCTGCTGCAGGCTGCGTGGGCCGGCGAACCGGTCAACTGAAAGAGGCCGTCATGGCTACCTACGTCAATCCCGGCGCGGCCCAGGCCGGTGCCGACGTTGCGATCTACCGCGAGGTGTCGCCGGAGCAGCAGGCGGTCGAGCAGCGGCTCGTCGACAACGTCGTGGCCTCCTTCGACCTCTGCGAGGATCCGCGGCTGCAGGAACTCATGGTCTCCCTGGTCAAGCACCTGCACTCCTTCATCCGCGAGGTCCGGCTGACCGAGGAGGAGTGGGGGGAGGCGATCGGCTTCCTCACTCAGGCCGGTCACATCACCGACGACGTCCGGCAGGAGTTCATCCTGCTGTCCGACACCCTCGGCGCGAGCATGCAGACGATCAACGTCAACAACCAGGCCTACAAGGGCGCCACCGAGGCGACCGTCTTCGGGCCGTTCTTCGTCGAGGACGCCCCGGCGATCGAGCTCGGCGAGGACCTTGCCTTCGGCGCCCCCGGTGAGCCCTGCTGGGTCGAGGGCACCGTCACCGACGCCGACGGCAATCCGCTCGCCGGTGCGCGGATCGAGGTGTGGGAGGCCGACGAGGACGGTTTCTACGACGTGCAGTACGACGCCGGCAAGCGGGCCGGGCGGGCGTATCTGTTCTCCGCGGCCGACGGCGGCTACCGCTTCTGGGGCCTCACCCCAACGCCGTATCCCATCCCCAACGACGGGCCTGTCGGCAAGATGCTCGACGCGGTCGGCCGTTCACCGTTGCGCGCCGCCCATCTGCACTTCATGGTGTCGCACGAGGGGGCCCGTACGCTGGTGACCCACATCTTCCCCGAGGGTGACCCGATCGGCCGCAAGGACACCGTCTTCGGTGTGAAGGACTCACTGATCAAGCGGTTCGAGCGGCAGCCGGCCGGTACGCCGACGCCCGACGGCCGCGTCATCGACGGCGCGTGGAGCCGGGTGCGCTTCGACATCGTGCTCGCCCCCGCGGGCGTATGAGGCACTGGGACAAGGACGAGACAGGCCATGGGCGATCGAGCGACGGAGATCCGCGAGCTTGCTCCCGATCTCTTCATGATCCGGACGGGCTTCCCGCAGGTCTACCTCTGGCGCGACGGGTCGGAGGTCACGATGATCGACGCAGGGTTTCCCGGGGACGAGCCCGCGCTCGCCGCCGCCTTCGCCGAGCTGGGCTTCCGTACCACGGCCCTTCGGCGGCTCGTGCTCACACATCACCATGAGGACCACGCGGGCGCGGCCGCGGACGTGGCGAGCTGGGGCGATGTCGAAGTGGTCGCGCATCGCGCGGACGCTCCGATCATCCGCGGCGAGCGCCGGCCCCCGCGCCGGACGCTCACCGACGAGGAACGCGCGGTGTTCGAGCGGCTGTCCGCCGGCATCCCACCGGCCCCTCCGTGTCGCGTCGACTCCGAGGTGGAGGCGGGAGACGTCATCGCGATCGGGGGCGGGGCGGCGGTGATCAGCGGAGCAGGGCATACGGAGGGCAGCATCGGCCTCCTGGTGAGGGGGTCCCGTGTCCTGTTCACCGGCGACCTCATCGTCACCCTGTCGGGAGGGCCAACGCTGGGTCATTTCAACGACGACGCAGCCTCGGCCCGCCGCTCCGCCGCGGCGATGGCAGCCCACGACGTCGCGCTTCTGTGCCCCGGACACGGCGATCCGGTGGCGGACCCGCGGGTGCTGAGCGGGTTGGGAGCGGAGCTGGCGTCCTCCGTACCCGACAAGCTGTAACGTCTCGCGTGGCGCTGCCCCCACAGACACGGTCTGCACCGTGTCTGTGGGGGCAGCTGTCTCGCGTCCAGGGGAACTGGTCCCGCGGATCGAGGAGGTCGGGTTCGGGGCGCCACGCGCCGATGAGATCCTGGTGCGCGTCGTGGCGACAGGGATCCGCCACATCGACATCAACGCGCATGCCGGGCGCTGCATCCCCGTGGTCGTGGAGCGGGTGGCGCCGACGGGTTCGCGGCCGGCGACCATGGCGTCCTCTCCGGCGGCACGTGCGGCGGTCTGCCCCAGATGTCGCACCGAGCGACCCGCCTAGGGCCGCGAGGGCATGTTCGTCGCGTTCAGCGGCCGACGCGTCGACGCCGCTGAGCCGGTACGGAGGGCGGATCGACGGTTTGTTCTTCGGGCAGTCCCCGCTCGCCACCTCTGCGGTCGCTACGGCCGGGAGCGCGGTGAAGGTCCCGATGACGTGCCGCTCTGGATACCCGGGCCGTTGGCCTGCGGGATGATCACCGGCGCCGGGTCGGTCATCGAGGCCTGTGGCTGGGCCCCGGCGACTCCATCGTCGTCCTCGGCTCGGGGGCGTCGCCCTCGCCGCCGTCATGGCGGCAGGGTGGCGGGCGTCACGCGTTTCGTGGCCGTCGACGTGGGCCCCGAGCAGCTGTAGTTGGCACGCGAGCTCGGCCAAACCGGCACCTGTCCGGTCCGAACATCGATGACGAGCTCCGGACGATCGAGCCGCACGGCTTCGGTTCCTCCTTCGTCACCGCCGACCAGCCGTCCTCCTACCGCGCAGCGGTTGCCTGTTTCGACGTCGTGGGCACCTGCGGCTTCGTGGCCGCACCTCACGGCGAATGGACGCCCGACACCGCTCACCTGTTCGCGGGAGGCTGCTATCTCCAGGGCATCATCGGGGGCTCCGCGATCCCGGCGACGCTCATCCCGAAGCTGATCGAGCTCCGGAGACACGGCCGATGCCCCTTCGACAGGCTCGTGCGGACCTGTCAGTTCACCGACATCGCGACGGCCTGGACCGACACCACGTCCGACCGAGTGGTGAAGCCCGTGCTGCCCATGCCCTGAGAACGCTCACGGTCGATCCGCGTCGCTGAGGCGGAGACGCCGGCGCCATCCGGTTCCAACAGGGGCCGGATGGCGCCGGTGCTCAAGCCGGGTGGGGTCACTCGAGTCCGTGGATGACCTTGCCGCCCGGCGGCGGCCGGAAGGCATCCCAGTGCTCGACGAGCAGCCCCTCGCGTACGCGGAAGACGTCGATCAGCATCCCGTCCTCGCGGATTGCCTGACGGGCGATGAACTCGCCGTCGGCGATGACGTTCACCTCGATCTCCTTCGCCGGGTCGAGCCGCTCCTCCGGGGGCAGCGAGAGGATGTAGGTGAAGAACTTCCGGAGCCCCTCGCGGCCCTGCTCGATGTTCGGGTTGTGCTGGATGTAGTCCTCGGCCACGTACCGGTCGAGGTGCGCCAGTCCCGCCACAGTGCCGTGGGCGATCTCGAAGAACTCGGCGACGATCTGCTTGTTGCGCTCGAGATCGTGGGTCTCGTCAGCCATTCCCATTCCCTTCGCTGGATCAGAATCCCGGAAGAAGCTCGTGTCCTGGCGCAGGTGCCAGGAGTCCCACCGCTCATGGAGCATGCCGTCGCGCCCTCCTGTGAAAGAACGCGAAGAGCTCGCGGGCGCCCTCGCGACCGTCGAGACGGTCCAGGTTCTTGAATTGCCTTCCGGATGTCGATGTCTCATTCGAGACCGTGGATGATCGTGCCGCCGGGTGGCGGGCAGAATGCGTCCCAGTGCTCTTTGACGAGGCCGTCCTCGAGACGGAACACGTTGATGAGCAACCCGTCCTCGCGGATCTCGTGCCGGACGACGAAGTCGCCCTCCGCGATGAGGTGCACCTCCAGCTCCTTGGAGGGGTCAAGGCGCTCGGAGGGCGGGAGCGAGAGGATGTGGGTGAAGAACGTGCGCAGTCCATCGAGTCCCTGCCCGATGTTCGGGTTGTGCTGGATGTAGTCGGCCGCCGCGAACTCGCCGAGCCGGTCCAGACCCGCGAGATCGCCGTGGGCGACCGCCAGGAAGTCCTCGACGAGCCGCTTGTTGCGTTCGAGCCGCTCTGGTTCCGATGCCGCCGCCTCACCGGCTCCGACCCCCGCCATCACGAACCCGCCGGCGGGTCGTAGCCCGGTGCCGAACGCCACGCGTCCCAGTGCTCCTGGAGCATGCCGTCCCGAACCCGCCAGATGTCGATGTGGAGCCCGTTGACGCGGATCTCGTGGCGTACCACGAGATCCCCTTCGCCGATCAGGTGGACCTCGACGGTCCCGGAAGGATCGAGATCCTTCTCGCGTGCGCGATGGAAGCCGGCGAAATACTCACGGACGCCCTCTCGCCCCTGCCCGGCGTGTGGATTGTGCTGGATGTAGTCGACCGCCACGAGGTCGTCAAGACGGTCCAGTCGCTTGGCGATCGCCACCTCGTTGACGAACGCCTCGACAACCTGTTTGTTGCGCTCGATGCCTTCGTCGCCTGTCATCTACTTCTTGCCCCAGAGCTTGAGGAACCCGTCCACGTAGTCGGCCTTGCCGTACCACGAACCGCTCGACCACCCCTTCTGGGTGAGGTCGAGGCCGGTGACGTTGGCGGACGTGAACAGACGCTGGAACGGGAAGTCCAGCGCGCCCGCACGCGGCTGACCGACCATGAGCCGCAGCAAGGAGTCGGACAAGTACCAGGAGAGTGCCGGAAGGCTGAACGCGGCGACCGCGGCGGTCCACTGGGACTTGCCGAGCTGCTGCATCACGGCCAGGGAGCCGCCCACGGTGCCGACCTGGGTGTCCGTGGCGCTACGGCCGGCGGCCTGCGCTCCCGAGACGACATCGGGGACGTAGTTGTTCGTACCGGCCACGATGTACTTGATGCTGGAGTCCGCCACCAGCGACGTCGACACCTCGGTGGGGATCTTGTCCTGGTTGACCGTGTTCACGTCGATCACCTTCGACGAGCAGCCGCCGCAGTCGTCCTTGAGTACCTTGACGACGCCGTCGTTGGCCCAGGCCGGCGTGATGTCGTTCGAGGTCGTGCGCATCGCGAGCACATGGGCTGAGCCCTTGGAGTCGGCGATGAACTGATCGGTCAGCCAGGAGTGGAGCTTGACGAAGTTGGGGGTCACGTAGCTGACGAGCTTCGGGTCGCCGGGGCCGGAGGACGTCGTCACGCCGTTCACCAGCGGGATACCCGCCTTCGCAACCGCGGCGATCGCGCTCGGGGCGGTGTTCTGGGTGATGCCGACGGTGACGATGCCGATGGCCTTCGCGTTGATCGCCTGCTGGAGGCAGTTGGCGACGCCGTCCGGCGAGCCGCCGGTCGTGCCGCACGCCTCCACGTCGACGCCGAACCGCGAGAACACGCTCTTGATCTCGTTCGCGACGACCGAGAAGTCCTGCACCTCGAGCGCCGGCACGATGACGTAGACCTTGCCGCCGGTGATCTTCGACGTGTTGATGGCCGGCCCCGGCGCGGCGAACGTGTCGATCGGCTGTCTCGCCGCCTTGACCGCCGCCGCGACGGTGGCCGGAACGGATCCCTTCGCGTCTCCCGACGAGCCCGAGTTCGTCTTGCTGCTGCCGCAGCCGACGAGGGTGAGTGCCAGTACCGTGCAGGCCGCGAGAAGTTCGCGCGACCGATTGCGCCCGTTCAGCATGAGATTGCCTCTCTTCATTGAGCGTGTCATCACTTTGGCCCTCTCTCGAGAGCGGAGCGCTTCCCGTCCGCGGGCGGGGGACATCACAGTCCCGGCCCGGGTGTGTCGCGGAAGAGCGACGGGGAAGACGCCGGACAACGGCATGTCGGCGTTCGCGGCCTCGCTGCCGTTCGGGCAGACGCGTGTCGCACGTCCCGAACCGCACCGCGTCGTCGAGCAGAGCCGCGACAGAGGTCAGCACGATCGCGATGCCGACAAGGAGCACGCCGACCGGCCGAGGACTCCTGCGCCGCAGGCGGCGGTCAGCAGGGAGGTGCCTTGCAGGAGCCGGTTCAGGCGCGTGCGCGGCGTCGGAGAAGAAGCGACACGGTGATGGCGATGATCAGCGCCGCACCGTAGAAGACGTTCGTCACCCATCCGGACAGCCCGAGCAACTGCAGCCCGAACATGCCCGTCAGCAGGAAGTAGGCGGCGATGAACATGCCGATCGCGTTGAAGCGCCCGGGGACCACCGCGATCGTTCCGAGGAACACCGCGGCGAGAGCCGGCATCATCTGCACCTGGGCCGTCGCGGTGCTGAACCCGCCGACACCGCACGCGAGGATGATGCCGATGACGCCGCTGAGCAGGGCGGCCATCAGGTAGCCCCCGAAGCGGATGCGGCGGACGGGGATGCCGGCGAGCCTCGCGACGTTCGGGTTGGAGCCGACGAACAGCATTGATCGGCCGAGCGGGGTCGCGGTCATGACGTACGCGGTAATGATGACGAGCACGACGCCGTACCAGAACACCGCGGGGAGACCGAGGAAGCTGCCGAGCGCGACCTGCGCGAGCCCCGGGTCGAGGCCGCTCACGTTCGACTGGTTCGACATCAGCAGCGCGATCCCCAGGGCGACGCTCCCTGTGCCGAGGGTGACGACGATCGAGCTGATCCCGACGATGACCACGAGTACCGCGTTGACGAGGCCGACGAGCAGCGCCGCGGCGAGGGCCACGAGGATCGCCAGCGGGGCCGGCCAGCCGTGCAGGACGACGAGGGCCGGGAACGCGGTTCCCGCCAGGCCGTATATGAAGGCGAACGACAGGTCGAACTCGCCGACGGCGATCGTGGTGATGACCGCGAGGCCGAGGAAGACCACCGGTGTCTGCTGGCCGAGGACCGCGCGCGAGGCGTTTCCGAGGTCGACGCCGTTCGGGAGCAGTACCAGGAAGAGCACCACCATGATGATCCAGAGCAGCACGAGGCTGTAGCGCTGGAGCACGTAGGTGGCCGCCCGGGTGAGCGGGATGCCCGTCTTCTGACGTGCGGTGCCCGCGGCGATGGTGGGTTGTGACCGTGTGGTTGCCATCAGGCCTCGTTTGCGGGAGTCGGTGCGGGGGAGGGAGCGTGCGCCGCGTCATCGACGGCGAAGATCGCGGCGAGAACGGCGTCCGCGTCGAACGGTCGCGTCATCTCGCGGACGATCCGGCCGTCCTGGAGGATGAGAACCCGGTCGCATATCGCCGCTAGGTCCTCGACCTCGGCGGAGCAGACCATGACCGCGGATCCGTCGGCGGCGGCCTGCCGGCTCGCCGTGAGGATCGCGTGACGCGCGCCGACGTCGACCGCCTGGGTGGGGTCGTCGAGCACGAGCAGGTCGGGCGTCCCGAGGAGCCACTTGCCGAGCAGTACCTTCTGCTGGTTGCCGCCGGACATCGCGGCGACGGGCATCGTGGGGTTCGGCGGCCGGATGTCGAACCGCTCGATGATGCCCTCGGTCTCGGCGCGCTGCCACTTGAACCCGGTCCACCAGGGCTTTCCCCGGCTGCGCAGGTGCGGGAGGGTCGCGTTCTCTTCGACCGTCAGTTCGAGGGCGACGCCCTTGTCGTGCCGGTCGGCGGGGATGAAGGCGATCCCGGCGTCGAGGAGGTCGACGACCCTGGCCCGGGCCAGATCGACGACCCGTTCGCCGAGCCTGACCTGGCCGCCGCCTCGCCGGTCGCCGCCGAGCAGCGGCCCGAGGTCTGACAGGCCGGAGTCGACCGTCCCCGTGAAGCCGACGACCTCGCCGCGGCGGATGGCGGCGCTCACGCCCTCGACCCGTCCGCCGGAGATGCCGACGAACTCGACCGTCTCAGGCCGCGGTGCGGGCGGCAGGCTCTGCATGATGTCGCCGAGCTCCGCGGCGCGCCCGAGGACGAGACTGGTCAGCTTGGCCTCGTCCAGCCCTGCCGTCGGAACGCCCGTCTCCACGACGCGGCCGTTGCGCAGTACGGTCGCCCGGTCGGCGATCTCGAGAACCTCCTTGAGGTTGTGGCTGACGAACAGCACGGCCGTGCCCTGGCTCTTGAGCAGGCGGATCATGTCGTAGAACGCCGGCAGCGCCTCATGCGGGATGGCGCGCGAGGACTCGTCGAAGACCACGACGCCCGCGCCGGGGGTCCGGTCCTGCAGGGCGCGTGCGACCGCGACCGCGACCCGTTCGCTGGGCAGCAGGGTCGAGACCTTGGCCGACGGGTCGATGTCGGTGCGGAGGTACTTCAGCGTCTCACCGACGGCGACGGCGTCCTCGGAGGTGCGGATCCGGCGGGTGATCGGGTTGACCGCGTGCCGGCCGACCCGCACGTTGTCGCGTACCGAGAGGTCGGGCACGAGACCGAGATCCTGGTGCACGAACGACAGACCCTGTTCGTGTAGCGCCTTCGCTTTGATCGGCGGGCCGATCCGCTCACCGTCGAGGAGGATCTCGCCGTCCGGATCCGCCGAGTAGACGCCGGAGATCAGCTTGATGAGCGTCGACTTGCCGGAGCCGTTCTGCCCGACGAGGGCGTGCACCTCTCCCGGGGCGATCGTCAGGCTCGCGTTCTCGAGGACCGCGACGCCGGCGAACGTCTTGGTGAGATTGCGGACCTCGAGCCGCGGGACCGGTGGGGTCGCGGATTCGCCGGCCACGGCTACCGCCCCTGCCGTGCGGGGTCGGTCTCCTCGACGCCGGCGGGGACGGAAAGGGCTGTCAGCGCAAGGCGGACAGCGCCAACTGCTGCTGCCGGAGTGCCTGAGCTCAGGGTGGATCTGCCACCCTCTCCCTTTGCCTCACTGGGTGAATCGGTCTGAACCATGGACGACTCCTTGCGCACAAAGCGCTGCTGTCGGAACCGACGTCCGCTGCCGGCCCCGGATGTGTGTGCTTCTGTCGCGGCCATTCCGGCAACACTGCTGCCGAACCGCCCCATGGGCCTTCGCGGAGCTCCTCCGCGTGGCTCTTCAACCAAACCTGATTCAGAACGCTCGACACGGTGACCGACCGGCGAGCAGCGACAAGGTAGGAAGTGACTCCCGTCACGCTCAATGGACATGTTCATTGGACGAACAAGTCACCCATATCGGTAGCTCCGATGTGCACCATCCAGGAGCGACGGACGTTGAACGCTCACTGAGGAGTGATGAGTCATGGCTGGGAAACTGGCGGGCGGGACTGCCGTCGTGATCGGAGCAGTTCCGGTAGCGGCATGAGATCGCCCGCAGGCTCGCGTCGATACCCAATGAGAACGCGATCCAGGAGTTCGCCGCGCGGGTCCACAGGGGTCTGCAGCAGGCAGGTTTGGGTGGCAGGTTCGGTCATACGGCCTGGAGGGCCGGTTTAGTCATGAGGGTTTCGATGGACCTGTCGAACCGGCATCCCGTGGCCGTCGAGGACCCGGCCGAGGCTGACGACGAAGGCCAACCTGGACCACGTCGCCGGTCACGTGGACGACCTGCTGTGAGTCACCGCGCCCTGATCCAGGAAAAAGAGACGCGGCTTCTAAGGAAGCCTCAATCAATCAGGGTGAGGACGGTGTCTTCTGGGCGGCGGAACGGCCAGGCCTGCTCAGCGGTTCACCGTCGGCATCGACAGGCACCAGTTGGCTCCGACGGCCTCCGAGTCGATCCGGCGGCCGTCGGCGTAGGCCGTGCGGTGGATGGGGCCGGTGCCTTGCGACAGGGGCAGACCGGTGTGGTGGTTGGCCCTGGCGATGATCTCCGCCGTAATGGACACCGCCGTTTCCTGGGGGGTGCGGGCGCCGAGGTCCAAGCCGATCGGGGAGTTCAGCCGGCCCAGTTGGTCCTCGGGGACGCCGGCCTCCCGCAGCAAGTCGATACGGCGCTCGTGTGTACGTCGGGAGCCCATGGCGCCGATGTAGCCGACGGGGAGCGTCAGCGCCAGGCGCAGCAGCGGGATGTCGAACTTGGCGTCGTGGGTGAGGACGCAGATGGCGGTGCGGGGGTCGACTTCGGTGGCTGCGAGGTAACGATGGGGCCAGTCGGTGACGACCTCGTCGGCGTGCGGGAAGCGGGCGGCGGTGGCGAAGACCGGGCGGGCGTCGCAGACGGTCACCCGGTAGCCGAGGAAACTGCCTGCGTGGCTGAGAGCGGAGGCGTAGTCGATGGCGCCGAAGATCAGCATGCGGGGTCGGGGCGCGTGGACGTGGACCAGAACGGTGAGCCGCCGCGGGCAGGTACCGTCCCCCGAGTTCTCTGCCTCACCCTCGGCGCGGCCCAGGTCGATCCGGGCGGTGCGGCCCGCCCGCAGGAGGGCACGGGCATGCGCCACGACCGCCCGGTCCTCGTTCTCCTCGCCGAGAGCGCCGGCGTGGGCGCCCTCGGCAGGGATATGGAGGATACGGCCGACGAGCTCATCAGGGCCGTCGGCGACGTGGGCCACGGCCAGGGAGTGCCCCGCTGCCACGGCACCGAGGGCGGCGGCGAGGTGGGGCTCGGCGGCGGGCTCCACTCGCTGTACCAGTACGTCGATCTCTCCGCCGCAGGTCAGGCCGACGGCGAAGGCGTCGTCGTCGGAGTAGCCGAATCTCACGCGGGTGGGTGGCCCGCCGTGCGCAAGGACCTGTTGGCACAGTTCGTAGACCGCCGCCTCGACACAGCCACCGGAGACGCCGCCGACCGCGGCGCCGTCCATGCCGACGGCGAGGGCGGTGCCGAGGGGCAGGGGGGAGCTGCCGTTGACGTCGACGACGGTGGCGAGGGCGAAGGGGCGGGCCTCGCTACACCAGCGGTGCAGTGTGTCCGCGATGTTGAGCATGGCGGGCTCTCTGTTCGGTGGGTGGTCGTGGCGGGCCGACGGTACGGCGACGGCCCTGGGGCCCGGGTGACCGGTGGCGTGACGGCCACCCGGGGGTTCAGAGCAGGACCTCGGGCTTGATCGGCAACTCGCGGACCCGGCGGCCGGTGGCGTTGAAGACAGCGTTGGCGATGGCGGGCGCCACCCCGACGATGACGATCTCGCCGAGTCCCTTGACGCCGATGGGGTCGGCTTCGTAGTCCGCGCCCTCGATGAAGATCGCCTTCAGTTCGGGCATGTCGGCGTGGGTCGGCACGAGGTAGTCGGCGAGGCTGGCGTTGACGATCCGGCCGTCGCGGTGGTCGGTGACCGTGTGTTCCAGCAGGGCCTGACCGATGCCGCCGGTCATGGCGCCGATGGCCTGGCTGTCGGCGAGTGTCGGGCTGATGATCCGTGCGGCGTCGTACACGCCGACCATGCGCCGGACCCGTACCAGCCCGAGCCGGGCGTCGACGGCGACCTCGGCGAACGTCGCGGCGTAGGCGTACAGCGAGAACCGCTCAGGTCCCGAAGGCCCGGCGTACGACCCGAGCACTTCCAGGTGGGTCCGGTCGTTGCGAGCCAGGAGCCGCTGGTACGTCTCCCCGCGTGCGGGCTCGTCCTTCACATACAGTCGGCCGCCTCGTACGACGATGTCGGCGGCCTCGGCGCCGTACAGCGGTGATTCCTCGTCGTTGACCGCGAGCGTGATCGCCTGCTTGCGCAGTTTGTCGCAGCCGTCCTGGACGGCGGATCCGACACTGGCCATGGTCAGTGAGCCGGCGTGGATGGGGGCCGTGGGCATGCGGGAGTCGCCGAGCCGGAAGGTCACCTGGCGCATGGTCAGGCCGAGGGCGTCGGCGGCGACCTGGGTCATGGAGGTGGCCGTGCCGGGGCCCATGTCGCTGGTCGCGGACTGCACCAGGGCGGTGCCGTCGGCGGCGAGCCTGACCGAGGCCTGGGCCGGGCTGCGCAGGGTGTCGTAGACACCGGCGGCCATCCCCATGCCGATGAGCCAGTCGCCGTCACGCGTCGAGCGGGGCTCGGGGCTGCGCCGCTCCCAGCCGAACGCGCGGGCGCCCGCTCGGTAGCACTCGCGCAGGCGGCGGGTGGAGAACGGCAGCCCGCTGGACTCGTCGTCGGCCGGTTCGTTGCGCAGCCGCAGCTCGATGGGGTCCATGCCCAGTTCGTGGGCGAGTTCGTCGATCGCCGACTCGACGGGATAGGCGCCGCTGGAGTAGCCGGGGCCGCGCATGAACCACGGCGTGCTCACGTCCAGTGGAACCTGACGATACGTCTGGCGGACGTTGGGTGTGCTGTACAGCATCCGGCCGGGGGTGAGGACCTCTTCGGTGTACGTCTCGTAGCGGGAGGTCTCGGCTCGGACCTCGTGCGCCGACGCCGTCAGGCGGCCCCGCCGGTCGCTGCCCAGCCGCAATCCGTATTCGTACGCGGGCCGGTATCCCACCCCGAAGTACAACTGCCTGCGGGTGAGGACGAGTTTCACGGGGCGTTCGACCATCCGGGCGGCCATGGCCGCGATGACGGAGTGCACCCAGGTGCGGCCGAGGCTGCCGAAGGAGCCGCCGACGAACGGCGAGAAGACGCGGATGTGGGCCGGCGGGATGCCGAACTCGCCGGCCAGGGTCGACACGGCGCCCTGCACCCACTGGGTCTTCTCCCAGACGGTCAGCCGGTCGCCGTCCCAGCGGGCGACGATGCCTGCCGGTTCGATCGGGTTGTGGTGGTTGCGGGCCGTCTGGTACGTCATCTCCAGCCGGACGGCGGAAGAGCCCAGGGCCCCCTCGGCGTCACCTCGGGCATAGGTCTGGCCGTCGCCGGCGGGGTCGGCGACGCTCATGTCGGTCGAGGGAGGCTCGGCGTCGTAGGAGACGCCGACCAGGCTCGCGGCGTGCTGTGCCGTCTCCAGCGTGGTCGCCACCACGACCGCGACGGGCTGTCCGAAGAACCGGACCTGGTCGTCCTGGAAGGCGCGCAGCGGCGCACCTGGCGGGAATCCCCCCGCGACGGGCGGCAGCTCGGGCGCGTTGAGGTGGCTGATCACCTTCAGGACGCCGGTCTGGGCCACGGCGGCGCGGGTGTCGATGCCGGTGATGCGGCCCTTGCCGACGCGGCTGTCGACGACGACCGCGTGCACGAATCCGCCGGGGCTGTTGTCGGCGGCGTACTTCGCTTTCCCGGTCACCCTCAGCCGTGCGTCGACCCGGCGCACCTCCGCGCCGACTGCTGCCTGTGGCTGGCTCATCCGGTGCCTCCTACGATGCGCAGCTGGCGTTCGACGGTGCGTTTGAGCAGCTCGGCCTTGAAGCCGTTGTACGTGAGGGGACGGGCCCCGTCGGCCGCGTGCTCGGCCGCCTCGGCCCACAGCCCGTCGGAGGGACGCCCGCCGATGAGGCGACGCTCGACGGCGGGCAGCCTCCACGGCACGGTGCCCACACCGCCGGCGGCGACCTTCGCCTCGCGGACGACGCCGCCGCGGATGTGCAGTGCGACTGCCGCGGAGGTGAGCGCGAACTCGTAGGACTGCCGGTCACGCACCTTCAGGTAGCCGGACTTCAGTGGTCGCGGGTGGGCCGGGATCTCCACGGCGATGATCAACTCGCCCGGTCGGACGGCCTGTTCGCGGTTCGGGGTGTTGCCCGGCCGGAGCAGGAAGCCGGCGAAGGGCACGGTGCGTTCGCCCTCCCGGCCCAGCAGGTGGACATCGGCGTCCAGGGCGGTGAGAGCGACCGCGAGATCGGAGGGATGCGTGGCCACGCAACTGTCGGAGGTGCCGAGGATCGCATGGCTGCGGTTGAAGCCGTGCCGCGCGGCGCACCCGGAGCCGGGCTCGCGTTTGTTGCAGACGGCGGTCACGTCACGGAAGTAGGTACACCGGGTGCGCTGCATGATGTTGCCGCCGATGGTGGCCATGTTCCGCAGCTGCGCCGAGGCGCTCAGCTCCAGCGCCTGCGAGACGAGCGGGTAGCCGGAACGCACCTCGGGGTGGGCGGCGGCCTCGGCCATGCGGACCAGGGCGCCGATGCGCAGACCGCCGCGCCCGGTGACGGTGACCTCGCGCAGGGGCAGGCCGCTGATGTCGACCAGGGTCCTGGGGCGTTCGACGGTCTCCCGCATCAGGTCGACGAGCGTGGTTCCCCCGGCGATGTAACGCCCGCCGCGCCCACCGGCGTCGAGGGCCTCCCGCGTGTCCGCGGCCTTGGTGTAGGTGAAGGGATGCATGGGGATCGGACCTCACATCCGGTCGGCGGCCTGCTGGACCGCGCGTACGATCTTCACGTAGCAACCGCAGCGGCAGAGGTTGCCGCTCATCCACTCCTGGATCTCGTCCTGCGATCCGGTGTGACCCTCCTGGATGCAGCCGACCCCGGACACGATCTGCCCCGACGTGCAGAAGCCGCACTGGAAGGCGTCCTGGTCGATGAACGCCTGTTGCAGCGGGTGGAGGCGGCCGCCCTTTTCCAGGCCCTCGATCGTGGTGACCTCGGCGCCCTCCAACCGCACCGCCAGCGTCAGGCAGGAGGTGACCCGTCTTCCGTCGACCAGGACCGTGCAGGCGCCACAAGCACCCGCGTTGCAGCCCTTCTTCGAACCGGTCAGGTCGAGATGTTCGCGCAGCAGGTCCAGCAGCGAGGTGCGGTTGTCGACCGTGACGGTGCGCCGTACGCCGTTGACCGTCAAGGAGACACGGCTGCCGGGCGGCGCCTCGGACACCACCGCTTCCGTGGCGGCGAGCGCGGGCGGCCCCGTGATCAGGCCGCCGACCACGGCGGCTCCTGAGACGGCGGTGGTCGTGGCGATGAAGGTGCGCCGGGTGGGCGGGGCGTCGGACTCGGCGGGTGGAATCTCGGCTGGGGCAGGGTGTTCGGTGGACATGTCCACTCTCCCTCGATCGGGGGTGCGGGGGTGTCAGGGGCCGTGGCGGTGGCCGTGCCGCTCCGCGATGGCTCAGGCAGGTCCCTGTTCGCGGTCGCGTAACGGCGGCAAGAGGGTGGCCGCCACACGGCAGGATGGCTTCGGTGCCCGGGGGGCACGTCGAGTGCGGCGCACCGCTCCTCCAGGCCCCCGGGGAGAGTGCCGGAGAGGCGCCGGGCGGCCGCCTCCGGCGTGGCGTTCCGGCGACCGGACGTCACCCGGTGCTCGGCCGGTCCGGCACGGCCGCACCGTCCGTGTGCGGTTCGCCGGCCGAGGGGCCGCCGGTGATCAGGGCAGGAGTTCTGGACGCGCGCTCGGCATGCACCCTGTTCTCCGGGGGCCTCGATGCTCTCTGTTCAGAACGGGAGTTGCGTGGGTGAGGACGGCGGGCCGCGCCGTATGCCTGGTGTTCGCGACGCGGCCCGCCGTTCCTGCCGAAGCCCGGGCGAACCCCACGGGCAGGGCGTGGGGAGAGCGGAAGGGCTTGTCGCCCAGGCGTCGTTCAGCGGCCGATGACCTCGATGTACGTGGTGCCGCGGACCGGGCGGTGATCGTAGGTGCCGGTGACGGCGGCGCTGCCTTCGTAGCGGGGCCCGGTGTTCGGCAGTTCCTGGTCCTTGGCGTAGACGGTGACGTTGAGCTTGGCGTGCTCGCCCGGGATGGTGACCTTCCAGCGCGTGGGGTAGCTCTTTCCCGTGGTCGGGCTGGTCCAGAGGGTGGAGTCGTCAGGCGTGAGGGTCGCCTCGGCGACGGTCTGAGAACCGTCGAGCTTCAGGACGGTCGCCCAGTTGTTCTCCTTGCCGTACTTGGTGTTCCAGACGCTGATCTGGTCGCCGTTGGACAGGCTGAGGTTCATCCAGGCCCACGAGTGGCCGGAGGCCGTGCTGCTGGGAAGAGGTCCCCACTGGCGGTCCAGCCAGGACTGCCCGCGTACCTTGTCGGTGCGGCCGTTGAGGGTCAACGTGCCGGAGGTGTCCACGGTGGGGAAGGCGTACTCGTAGTTCGGGTACTTCGCGTCGCCGAACATGGGAAAGTAGCCCGTGCCCATGTTGTAGAGGACGTTTCCTCGGGGGCGGAGCGTGACGTCGATGGTCCCTTCGGGGACCTTGGCGCGCAGCTTCATCTCCCTGGCGTCGCCCGTCCAGGTGATGTTGGCGGTGTGGATGTCCACGCCCTGCTTGTCGGAGAGGCCTGTCCCGGCCGGGGGGATGATCTCCGACTTCGTGTACCAGCCGGTGTCTTCATTGATGATCGACACGGATGACGAGCTGCGTCCTTGCTTGGCGTCGCCGAGGCTCACGAAGTGGGCCAGGAATCCGTACCGGTGGCCCCCGGCGGTCACCTGCGCGGTCACGTACCAGGACTGGTTGGCCCGGTCGGGGTTGGCGCTGAGGTCCGCGGCGGGGTCGACGAAGACCGGAAGGTCGGTCTGTGCCAGCCCCGGCCCGGAGGTGGTGCTGGACACCGCGGTCGAGCCGGCGGCGGTGGTCGCGGTGGCCGGTCCTCCCGAGGCGAGGGTGAACGAGGTGATGAGCGCGGCGGCGACGGCGGCCGCGCCGGCGGTGGTCTTGCGCATGATGGCTCCTTTGTGCGGATGTCCCGCACGGATGTACAGCGCGCCATAATGTACGAAACTGTTTCGTACTGTCGATGCTCATGAGTGGCGCGTGAGGGGAAACCGTGGTGCCGGGGGATGGCTGACGAATGCCTGTTCGTGGCGTGGGCGACTGCCCGTGAGTGTGCCGTACGGGCGGGCGCGAGAAATAACTTACATGTGTAAGATTAACTCACGCTCGGCCTGTGTCAACCGGCGCTCGGGCAAGACCGCGGCATCTGGACCTGGACAGGGGCGCTGACCTGGGACGGTGCTTGGATGCGCCGATCCGGCGGCTACGCTGGCCCCGACTCCACTCGCGGGCACGCGCCTACAAACGTCTGAGGAGGACATGTGGGAGGCAAGGCGAGTACCACTCGACGCCCGGGGCGCCCCAGCGGGGATGCCGCTACGGTGCCGGCGGAGCGGGACGTCCTGCTGCGGGGCCTGGAGGCGTTCGCGGAGCTGGGATACGACCGGGCGTCGGCGCGGGAGCTGGCGCGCCGACTGGGGGTCAGCCACATCTTCATCAACGACCGCTACGGTTCCAAGGCTGCCTTCTGGCGTGCGGTGGTGGACGCCTCCCTAGGGGCTCAGCTCACGCGCATGACGCCGGCCGCGCCGGGGAGCGAAGACGAGGCCGTGGTACGGCAGTTCGTCATGGATTTCTACCGGATCCACATCGACGAACCGTGGCTGGCCCTGCTGATGGAGGATGCCTTCGCACGGGACACCGAGCGGCTGGACTACCTCTACCAGCGTCACATCGAGCCGACGCTGGCCCTCGTTATGCCCAGCATCGAGAGGCTGATGGCATCCGGGCGCATGAAACGGGTTCCGATGGACGTCCTGTTCTTCGCCATCACCGCTCCGGTGTCAGGACTGATGCATGAGCCTCTCGCCCGGCGCCTGGGCCGCCCCGAGCACCTGTCGCAGGCAGAACGTCTCGACAGGGCGGAGGCCCTGGCCGGATTGGTGATGAACGGCCTGTTGGTCCCGGGCGACGCGAAGCCCCGGTAGGGAAGTGCCAAACCGCCCACTCCGTGGCCGCAGGGCGGAGCGAGGTGATCGTTTGCCGGCGGGCCGTCGCACTGACGCCGGCCGAGTGCGAGCGCTGCCGGCCCGCCTGCCGCTGCCCCGGTTCCCGGACAGGTGCCCGGCGCCGGCGGTGGATGTCTCGCCGTAGCTGCGGTCGCAAGCGCCGTGCTCGCCGGACCGGCTGGTCCGTCACGGCTACCGAGAGAGGAAGCCGACCCCGCGGATCATCCAGGACAGGCTGTATCGCACCCCTCGCCCGCCACCGTCGTGCCCCTCCCCACGCGGACGTTCGCCCGCCCCACGGTCAGGCCGGCAGCAACTCCGCGAAGTCGCGCACCGGCCGCGATCCGTCCCAGCCGACCGACGCCCGCCAGACCGATGTGAAGATCTCTCGCGTGATCTCGCTGTCCTGGACGAGCTCGATCATCCCCGGGGCATCCTCACCGCCGTCGAGGAAGAAGACGTCACCGCCCGGGGTCAGATCGTGAAAACGCACCGACGCTCCGCGCGCCTCACGACGTCCGACCTCCTCCCGGACGTCGGGCACGATCTTGGCGACGTGATGGAAGCCGTAGCCATGACGTTCGTAGGCGTCCTTGTATATGGAAGGCTGGTCGTCGAGGGTCTGGATGAGCTCGACCATCGTGTGCCCCGAGAAGGCGAGGGCGAGGGCGAACTCCGCCTTCCCTGGCTCACCGCGATAGGTGGAGCCTTCGCCGCCGAGCCTTCCGTTCACGAACCAGGGCCCGACGCCGAGTTCATCGGTCCACCAGCGCATCCCGTCAGCGAGGTCGGGGACCGCGTACGCGACCTGGATGATGGCGTCCGTCGGCTGACCGAAGGGAAACTGCATGGTGGTCGTCCTCACTCGGGTCGGGTCCTGCGGCTCTGTGGGTGATCGGCAGCGGCCTTCGCCGCTATGCCGAGGGGCGGAAGAAGCCGGTGAGGCCACCGTCCACGAGAAGGGCCGTCCCCGTGATGTAGCCGGCTTCGGACGAGGCCAGGAAGAGCACGGCGTCGGCGAGTTCCTCCGGCTCTCCCTCTCGGAGCATGGGAGTGCTGAGCCTGAGCCGCTCCCGGAAGGCGTCCGCCCCGCCGGGCGGCAGGCCCGTCGTACGTGCGGAGATATCGGTGTTCATGCCGGCCGGAATGACGATGTTGACCCGGATTCCCTCCGTGATGACCTCGGCGGCGAGGATGCGGGTCAGGTGCTCGAGCGCCGCCTTGCTGGTGCCGTAGGCGGCGGTCCCCGCGCTGGCCCTGCGACCGGCCGCCGAGCCGCAGAAGACGACCGCCGCGCCAGGGGAGAGCAGGGGCTTAAGACTCTGCATCACGAAGAACGAGCCCTTGACGTTGGTGTCGAACACCGAGTCCCAAGTGGCCTCGTCCATGGCGTCGAGGCGCTTGATGCCCGCCTGCCCGGCATTGACGTAGGCGGCGTCGATACGTTCGACCCGTGCGGCGACCTCGGTGAAGGCGGCCTTGATGCCGGCCACGGAGGAGAGGTCCGCGGATACGGCGATCGTGCCGTCGCCGATCAGATCGCTCGCCGTCTTCAGTTGGTCGGGGTCGCGCGCGATGATGACCACGCGGGCGCCCTCGCGGGCGAAGGCCCGTGCGGCTGCCAGTCCCAGTCCCCGGCTGCCGCCGGTGACGAGGCAGGTCTTCCCGAGGAAGCGCTGCCGCCGGTCCTCGACGGGCAGATCGCGGTTCATGCGTCGATCTCGATGCCGCCGAACGGCGCTCCGCCGTTCAGGACGCGCTCCTCCGGAGGAATGGGCTCGAGGCTCACGCGCACGTCGATGCACGTCGGGCGGCCGGCCGCGAGGGCCGCCTCGATCGCCGGGCGGAGCTGGTCCAGCTCTGTGACGTCGACGCCGTCCGCACCGAGAGCTCGTGCCACGGCGCTGTAGGAGCCGTTCTGCAGGCGGTTGTTGGTGACGCGGTCCTGTCCGAAGAAGAACTGCTGGGTGTGCAGGGTGGCGCCCCAGGCCTGGTTGTTGAGGACGATCACGATGACCGGGAGTCCCGCGCGGACGAGGGTGTCGAACTCGGCCAGGCTGTAGCCGACGGCGCCGTCGCCGGTGACGAGGATGGTCGCCTTGTCGGGGGTCGCGTACTGCGCTCCGACGGCCACGCCGAAGGTGCTCCCCATCGAGCTGAGGTAGCCGTGCCCGAGGTAGTGGGCCAGCGGCGCGAGCGCGATCGTCTCGGAGAGCCACAGCTCGGTCAGAGCACCGTCGACGACCACGGTGGCCTGGTCGGGGACGCTCTCGGTGATCGTCCGGACAGCGAGGTACGGGTGGATCGCGCCCTCGTGTCCCTCGGTCTCGGCGGCGAGCGCGGACCGCCGGGTGGCCGAGACCTCCCGCAGGGTCTTCAGCCAGTCGTCGCGCCCGGAGGGCACGGGACCGTCGCCCAGGCGCTCGTTCAGCACGCCGACCGTGCCGACCGCGTCGGCCTGGACGCCGAGTTCGACATCCTGCAGACGGCCGAGCTCACGCCCGTCGGGGTCGATCTGGAAGATCCGCGCGCTCTTCGGAAGCAGTCGGCCCGTACCGAACTGGGTGGTCATCCCGAACCGCAGCCCGAGCAGCAGGACCAGGTCGGGTCGCTCGTCCTCGGGGACGGTGGCCAGGGTCTGCACGAGACCGACGTGCTGCTCGGAGCCGACGATCGCCCCGAGGCCCTCCCAGTCGGAGAAGAGGGGCACTCCGGTACGGGCGGCGAACTCGTGCAGCTGCGCCCGTGCCTCCGCGGTGACAAAGGACTTGCCGACCAGCGCGACCGGCCGCCGGGCGGCGCCGAGCGCCTCGACGATGCGGTCGACGGCACCCGCGGGGGAGACGCCGGTGCCCGCGACCACCACGCGGGAGTCCTCGACATCGTAGACGTCGCCCCACTGGCGGCGGACCGC
>NZ_JBHXLU010000051.1:22176-85271 GCF_042720695.1 Streptomyces sp. NPDC058457
GCCCCCCCGGGGGCAACAAGCTCCGGCCCCACCCCCCCCCCCGCCGGCCGGGGGCCCCCTCCCCCCCCCCCGGGGGGGCGCCCCCCCGGGGGGGGTCACCCCGGGGCGCCCCCCCCCTCGACGCGGTAGTCCTCGACATCGTCGACGTCGACCGACTGGCGGAGGACGTCCCAGGGAATGTCGAGGAGCACCGGGCCCTTGGGCTCCGACTGTGCGGTGCGGATCGCCTGGGCGACCAGGCGGGGGATCAGCTCGGTGCGGGTGACGCGATGCGCGAACTTGGTCACCGGGGCGGCCATGGCGACCTGGTCGAATCCGGCCTGCTGGTCGTTGACCTGGTCCGTCTCCAGAGGACCGGAGCCCGCGATGTAGAGGACCGGGGTCCGGTCCAGATGGGCGTTGGCGATTGAGGTCAGGACATTGGTGAAGCCGCCGCCGGCCGTGACGACGGCGACCCCCAGGTTTCCGGTGACCCGCGCGTAGCCCTCGGCCGCGTGGCCGGCGTTCATCTCGTGGCGCACGTCGACGATCCGGAGCTTGGCATCGAGGGCGTCCTGGAGGATGCCGTCGATGTGTGCTCCGGGCAGGCCGAAGGCCACGTTGACTCCGGCCCGCTGCAGCGTTCGCACGACGAGTCCACTACCGGTTGCGGTTGCCATTCGATGGTCCGCCTCTCTGGGCGTATTCAGAGTTTCAACAAAAAGCTGCGTGTGGGGCCGCATCTCGGGCGATCCGTACCGCAGTCTCGGGTGCGGTCTGGGCGAGGACAACGGCTGTGTTCGTTGGACGGTCAATGCCTTGTTCGCCTTGGAAAGATCGACATCGCATTGACGGGACTGTTCGCGGAAGCGATGTCAGGCTTCCGGCATTCTGAGCACGGCCTTGATCACCCGCCCGGAACCGGCCGCCTTCCACGCCTTGGCGAAGTCGTGGAAGGAGAACTCCTCGATCATCCGGTCGAAGGGGAACCGGCCCGCCCGCCAGTACTCGACCAGCTGCGGGATCAAGGCGTGGGGGTTGGCCGAGCCGCCGATGATCCCTTGAAGCCTGCGACCGCCGGAGAGGAGGAAACCGGTGTCCGGGACCCACTCGCCCGCGGGTGCCACCACGTAGCCGAGGGTGCCTTCGACGTCCAGGCACGTCGTCGCGGTCGCGTAGACGGACGGCACGTCCGCGGTGACGAACGCGAAGTCGAATCCGTCAGGCTCGATCTGTCGCAGTGCCGCCTCCTCACCGCCGTCACCCACCAGCACGGTGTCGGTCGCGCCCAGCTCCACGGCGAGCTCGAGCCGGGGGCGGCTGATGTCGACGGCGACGATGCACCGGGCGCCCGCGAGACGGGCGGCCATGACGGCCGCGAGCCCCACGCCTCCGGTGCCGAACACCGCGATCGACTGTCCGGGGCGCAACCTGAACGACTCCAGAACCGAGCCCGCCCCCGTGACGACGCCGCAGCCGAGCGGTCCCATCAGGTGCAGAGGGACGTCCTTCGGGAGGAGGACCGCGCTCCGTGCGGGCGCCACCGCGTACGTCGCGAAGGAGGACTGTCCGAAGAACACGGCCGCAACACGGTCTCCGGCCTGGGTGATCGGCGAGCTGCCGTCGAATCGCGCCCCACCGAAGGCCGCACGCATCGCCTCCCGGCAGTAGGTGGGCCGCGCGTCGAGACAGCTGGGACACACACCGCAGGAGTTGCCCGAGAGCACCACATGGTCACCGGCTCGCAGGCGCGTCACCCCCGGACCGACCGCCTCCACGACCCCTGCGCCCTCGTGCCCGAGCACTATCGGGTGAGGTACGGGAACCCCATGACCGTTGTGACAATTGATGTCGGTGTGACAGATGCCTGTTGCCACGATGCGCACCAGGACCTCGTCCGGCCTCGGATCCCCGAGGTCGACCTGCTCGAGTTCGGGGACGGTCCGACTCTCGCGTGACACCGCGGCCGTGATCTTCATGTCTACCTCCGCATCACACCGACGCCGATACGGCGGTCTCGGGGTCGTACTCGTAGATCCAGCCGTTCGTCTTGAGCGGGTCGGCCTGTGAGTACTCCAGGTCGCGTGCCTGCTGCTCGGGGCCGTCCGCTAGGTGGTTGATGTGGGACCGTCCGTGCGACACCTCCTGCAGGCGTGCCGTACGGTGTCGGCGGAGTTCTTCGTAGCGTCCCAGCGCCGCGATCGGGTTGTCCGGGTCCTCGGCAAGGCAGAGGGCCAGAACGGCGCCGTCCTCGATCGCCTGGGCGGCGCCCTGGGCGAAGAACGGGAACATCGGGTGGGCCGCGTCACCCAGCAGGGTCGCGTTTCCACGGTTCCAGCGGTCGAGGGGCTCGCGGTCGAGCAACGCCCAACGCCCCGGCGTGTCGGCTGCCGTGATGAGCTCCACCAGACGCGGATCCCAGCCGGCGAACTCGTCGAGCAGTTCCCTGAGCGTCGCAGTGGCCGTCCACGACTCGACACTGTTGGTCCCGGCCGGTGCGAAGGCGACGAGGTTGATGTACTCCTCGCCGGAAACGGGGTAGTGCACGAGGTGGTGGTCGGGGCCGATCCAGAGGGTCTGTGCGCGCCGCCTGGCGAAGTCGGGTGCCTGCTCCGCCGGCACGAGAGCCCGGAAGGCACAGATGCCCGACTCCCTGGCCTGGGTCGGCCCGACGATGGCGCCGCGCACGCGTGAGTGGACTCCGTCGGCGCCGATGAGGATGTCCGGGCGGACCGTCTCGCCGTCCTCGAAGTGAAGGACCGCCTGGTCGGCTTCGAACTCGACCGAGACGCAGCGCTTGCCGAGATGGACCGAGTGCTCGGGTACCGCCGACCTCAAGGCGTCGAGCAGGTCGGCACGGTGGGCGGCGTAGGTGTGCTCGCCGTACAGGCGTATGCACCCCTCGTCCAGGTTCTCCGCGGAGAGAACGGCGCCGTTCTCCCAGCGCCGGAACTCCCAGCCGATCTCCATGCGCACCGCGCGCTTGATGAACCGGTCCAGCACGCCGAGGCGTCGTAGCAGGCGGGCGGCGTTGGGTGCGATCACCAGGCCGGCGCCCACTTCGGTGAGCGCGGCCGCCTGCTCGTAGACGTCGCTTTCGAAGCCCTGGTCGCGAAGGAACGCCGCGGTAGCGAGACCCCCGATGCCGCCGCCCAGGATCGCGATCTTGGGGCCGTCTTCTGTGCTCATGCTCTTTCACTCCCGTGGACCTCGAGCGAGGTGGTAACTGGCTGTATGCAAGGGTTCGGTGAAATGCGCATTGATAGAACAGGGCTATCCATCCAACGAACATTGAAGGTAGGGTGAGCGGGGTCACGCTCGACAAAGGAGAGGTTTATGCCTCGCGCGAACGAACCCGGGCGCTCGGTGAGCTCCCGGCTGTGGGACCTGCTGTTCGCCTTCGACCCCAACAACACCGAGCTGAGCCTCGCCGACCTGGTGAGACGCACAGGCATGCCGCACGCCACCGCTAGGCGCCTCACGCTCGAACTCGTCGAGGTCGGCGCGCTGGAGCGCAGCAGCGACAACCGGTTCGCGATCGGCCTGCCGTTGTGGCGCCTCGGAACCCTCGCGCCGCGCGCCGAGACGCTCCGCAGCGCCGCGCAGCCGTTCGTGGAGGACCTGTACACGGCTCTTCGCCAGCATGTGCAGTTGGCGGTCCTCCAGGGCGGCCAGGCCGTGATCATCGAGCGACTGTCGGCGGTTCACGCCGTCGGCCTGACGTCGCAGGTCGGCGGCCTTCTCCCCTTGCATTGCTCCGGTGTCGGCAAGGTGCTGCTGAGCTACAGCAGTCCGGCCTTCATCGATGAAGTACTGGCGGGAAGGCTGCAACGCTTCACTCCCAAGACGATCGTGGACCCGGCCGAACTCCGTTGCGAACTGGCGTCCTGCCGCTCGACCGGAACGGTGGTCGTCAAGGAAGAGCTGACCGAAGGGGCTGAGTCGGTCGCGACGCGCATCGTCGACGGCAGCGGCAAAGTCGTCGCGGCCCTGTCCGTCGTGGTGGCCGCGGGCTCGATCAAACTGCAGGCGGTGGTTCCCTCGCTGGTCGCGAGCGGACTGGGACTGTCCAGGAGCCTCGGCTGGCGGCCGGGCATTCCCATCCGCACCTCGTAGCCCGCAGGGCGACGAAACCGGCACGTCATGCCGACGGCTGGCGCCGGGAGAGCTGCATGTGACCGAGGCGCCATCCCTCGTCGGTCGAGAACCACACCCGAGTCGCCACGGCCTGCACCAAGAAGGGCGGCAGGTCGGGCACGCGCCGGATGCGCATCTTCTGAAAGCACGTCACGATGACACGTCCTTCTCGCTCTTGGCACGTCACCTCGCTGGTCTCGGCCTCGAGAGTGGCCCCCATCGACGCGTTGTAGCGGAGGAAACGCTCGCGGTCGTGGACATTGCCGACCGGGCCGTGAACGATCACGCAGTCGCGGAGCATGAGGTGACGCTGCTCCTCGTCGCCCTTTGTGATCGCGATGAGCCACGCAGCCTCCGCCTGAGCGACCGTGGCCGGCGCGCGGACGTCGTCCGTACTGCTCGGTGCCGATTGTGTGGTGGTCATTGGTCCGACTCCTGTCCGAGTAAATCTCTTGAGCGTTTTTCTGTGTACGCCATGGCCCGTCGCGGCTGCTGCTCAGGAAGAGAGGTCACGACGGGCGCTCCGGCCGTCCTGGCCGACTTGTCACTCATGTCCCGGCGCCGGTGCGTTCGTCGGGCATCAGCCGTCGAGGGTGCGGGTCGTCGTCGAGATGGATCTCGCCCACACCACCGCGCGCACCCACGAGAGTGAGTGCCGCCGCCATGAGAGCAGCCATGCCACCGAGCACGTATGCGTGGGAGTAACTGTGGCTGAGGGCGTGGAAGGCGACGTCCTTGAGCGGGTTGAAGGGCACGACCTGACCATCGGGCGTGATGACACTGGCCGGCACCGAGTTGGCCCCCAGGGGGCCTGAGGCCACGGCATGAACCGCCGCCTCGAGCTGCGGTCTCTGATCCGCGGGAGCATGGGCCGGAGCGGCCTGGAAAGCCGCATAGGCCTTGCTCAGGCCAGGATTGTCGGCCAGGTTGCGGGCGATCTCCTTGGCAGCCTGGCCCAGCGCGACGGCACCCGTGATCGCGGGGCCGAGGGCGAACCCGAGGTCCCGGAACGTGCTCGTGGCACCGCTTGCCATGCCGGCGAGGTGGTTGGGCAACGTGTTGACCGCGACCGCGCTGATGGCGGCGAAGGCGAGTCCCGAACCGACGCCGGCGAGGATCAGAGGCCCGACGACGGCGCCAAGTGCCCGGTCGCTCGCCGGAACGCCGGCGAACCACAGCCCGCTGACGCCGACGAGGCCTAGGCCGGTGAAGAGCACCCAGCGGGGGTTGTAGCGCTCCAGCAGCCTGGAAGTGAGGGGCAACAGCACCAGGCCGATGCCCCCGAAGAAGAGGTAGGCGACGGAGCTCTTCAGCGGGCTGAACCCCTGAATGGTGGTGAGGCGGATACTGGTGGAGTACATGATCGCCAGGAAGCCGAACATGCCGATCACGGTGACCACCGAGTTCACGGCGAACGCCCGGTTCTTGAAGGCGCTCAGGAGAAGCAGCGGCGCGGCCACGCGACCTTCCGCGAAGACGAACAGCACGAGGAAGACGGCCGCGAGGATGAACGCGATGACGATCTGTGGGCTCCCCCAGCCGCTCTCGGGGCCCTGGATCACTGCGTACAGCAGAGCGAACAGGCCGAGCGCGACAGTGATCTGCCCCGGCCAGTCGATGGATCGGCCCCCGGGTGACGCCGAGTTCTGGGCGAGGGCCAGCGACAGGACCACGCTCACCACAGCGATGGCAAGGACACCGACGTACGCCCAGCGCCAGTTCGCGCTCCCGGCCCATCCGGTGTGGATCTTGGCGGCGACGCCTGCCAGCAGCGGCCCCAAGAAGCCGCCGACCGAAAGCGCCGAGGCCCAGACCGCCACGCCGCGCGCGCGGCGGCCAGTGGTGTGCGTGCCGGCCGCCACCATGGCGAGGCTCGTCGGGAAGATCGCCGCGGCCCCGATGCCGTTGAGGACCTGGGCCAGGATCAGTAACGTCACCCGCGTGCCGGTCGACGATCCCTCACCCGGCACCAGGACCGCGAGGGTCGAGCCCACGACGATGAGCGCGGCGCCCCCGATGAGCAGCCGCTTGCGGCCGAACAGGTCACCGAACACGCCGAAGCCCAGTTCCAACGCGGCGACGGGAATGAAGAAGGCGTCGACGATCCACGTCAGCTGGGCCGAGGTCGGCGTGAGATCCTGCTGGATCAGCCCGGTGATGAGCGAGGGGACGGAAAGGGCTATCTGCGAGAGGCACACAGCGAGCACCACCGCGGCGAGAGTGCCTGAGCTCAGGGTGTATCTGCCACCCTCTCCCTCTTTCGCACCGGGTGTTTCGATCTGAACCATGGGCGACTCCCTGCGCACAGAGCGCTGCTGTCGGAACCGACGTTCGCCGCCGGACCTTGCTGCGAGTGCTTGTCTCTCGGCTCTCGGCCATCCCGGCAGCACCGCTGCCGAACCGGCCCTGGTGCCCTCGCGGAGTTCCTCCGCGTGGCTCTTCGGTCAAACCTGAATCAGGACGCACAGCACGGTGACCAATCAGCGAGTAGCGACAAGGTAGGAAGTGACCCCCGTCACGCTCAATGGACATGTTCATTGGACGGACAAGCCACCTCCTGTCGACGGCGTCGATGCGCACCATCCAGGAGTGAGACCGTTCGAGCGCTGGCCGAGGAGAGATGCGTCATGGCTGGGAAACTGACCGGCAAGATCGCCGTCGTGACCGGAGGCAGTAGGGGGATCGGGCAGGAGATCGCCCGCAGGCTCGCGTCGGAGGGCGCGGACATCGCGGTCGCGGACATCGATCCGGCCGACGAGACGCGGACACTCGTCGCGGAGACCGGACGACGATTCGTCAGCGACAAGGTCGACATCTCCGACGAGGAGGCGATCCACGGTTTCGCCGCGCGGGTCCGCGATGAACTGGGTCCCGTCGACATCCTGGTGAACAACGCTGCCGTGGTTCTGCTTGCCGACTTCGACCGCGTGACCTACGACGAGTGGCGTCGCACCTTCGCCGTCAACGTGGACGGACCCTTCCTGACCTCCAAGGCGTTCCTGCCGCACCTGAAGGAGTCCGGGTCGGGTCGGATCATCAACATCACCTCGGCCAGCTACTGGACCGCGCCGCCGCCCTTCGTCTCCTACATCTCCGCCAAGGGCGCCCTGAACGGATTCACCTCCGTCCTGGCCACCGGCCTCGGCGCCCACAACATCACCGTGAACGGCGTCGCCGCGGGTCTCGTCCGGACGGCCGCCGCCGTGGAGAACACGGACGAGTCCTTCTTCGAGCAGGCCGTGCAAGGGCAGAACATCAAGCGGGTGCAGATGCCGTCCGACGTCTCGGGCGTCGTGACGTTCCTCGCCTCCGACGACGCCGCGTTCATCACCGGGCAGCTCATCGTCACGGACGGGGGCAGCACGCGCCGCTAGGACCTCCGCGACGGGCCGCCGGGACGCCCGTGCGTCGAGGTGTTCGTCACCCGGCGAACTGCCCCAGAGTATGGGCGGATCGGGCGCGGCGTGACAGCGAAGTCATTCCGCGCCCGCCGATGCGGTAGAGCTGCCTGAGCGGCCTCTCGAAGAGGGGCTGTCATCGGTCTGCGTTGACCGGATTCCCTGGACACGGGTCGGTTCGCGAGAGCGGACGGTCTGTCGAACAGCCGCGGGCCCATTGACGCGTCGGACATGATCAGCCGCCTGTCCGGTCCTCCGAGACGTCCGTCCACGACCGGAACACGGCGGCCTGACCGTGGTGTGTGCCGTCGGCGTCCAGCAGGTTCCACATCGTGACGTCTTCTATCCAGAATCCCCGGCCGGACTTGGCGATCCTCAGGCCGCGGTAGCCGGACGCGTACCCGCGCTCCGCCACCGATCGCACGAACCCCGCCCTGTCGCTCTGTCCCCCTGGAGCCGCGGACAGCCGGGACGGGAGCCGCACGAACTCCTGCCAGGTGTATTCGAAGCACCTCTGGGCGGTCGTATTCGCGTAGATGAAGATCGGATCCGCGCTCGTGTCGTGCGCGAGCAGCCCGAACGGTGCGTCCTCGTAGAGCCGGCGGGCCGTCTCGCCGTCGTGCGAGGGCCCGGACGGCCACAACGGGGCGCCGGTCAACCGCTGGTAGCTCGACACGAGAAGCCGCGCGAAAGCGACGTCGTGGTGGGAGACCGCAGTCATCGATGTGGGCCTCTCATCCGTCCCTGCGGGTAAACGGAACCAAGGCATTCGCACGCATGTGCTGAATGCCTTGGCCGGACGCAGACTACTCCGTCGATACGATCATCGCCGCGACCGGGGGTTGTGTATCCCGGGGGAGGCGTCAGCCCTGGCGGCCGTCCAGGGGGAGGAATCGCCGAAAGGCGGGGACGGCGACAGCCGCGACGACGAAGTGCATGACCATCAGGGCGATGACGGCCCCCCAACTGGTGCCGGGCTTGCTGTCGGAGGCGCCGACGAGAACGTCCGGGACAAGGCTGACGAGGACGACGACAGGTACGAGGGTGCGCAGCAGACCGGCGGGACGTGCCGAGCGGGCGCGGACGATCGCCCAGGCGGCGGCGCCGACCAGGACCCCGAAGACGGTGAGGGGCGCGTAGGCGGTGAGGTGGAGCGGCTGGAAGTCGCCCGAGGCGCCGGCCGCGCGTGCGGACACGGCGACGACGGCGTTGAGCGCTATGGCGACGACTGCGGTCCCGACCAGACCCCCGGCGATGATGAGGCCGTTGGGGCGGGCGGAACGGGTGGCGAGCTGTCCGCTCATGGTGTTCTCCGAATCAGAACAGGGCGATTTGGCGAAGGGGGAAGGAGGTTCAGCCGGCGATGACGACGGAGCGGCGGCTGGTGGAGACGTTCGTGACGGCGGCCAGCATCCAGGCGGCCACATCGGCGCGGCTTACGGTGTCACCCATGCGCAGGGTGGCCGCGTCCGGGAGGGGCTTGGCGCCACCGGTGGAGGGTCCGTTGGTGAGGCGGACTGCGTGGACGATCGTCCAGTCGAGGTTGCTGGCGCGGAGCACGTCCTCGGCCGCGGCCTTGTCCTTGACCATCGCCCTCATCGCCAGGCCGGCCATGGCCTTGGCCGGACCGCTGAGCCGATCGTGCAGAACGGCGAACGACGAGAGGTACACGAAGCGGCTGACGCCGGTGTTGGCCGCACCGGCGATGACCGCGCGCGTCGCGTCGGTGATGACGGTTCCCCCACCGGCTCCGAGGACGCTGATCACCGCGTCCACGCCCACCATGGCCTGCGTGACGTCACCGGCGTCCGTGGCCTGGCCGGAGACGACGTCGAGTCCGGGCCGGGCGGCGTCCAGCTTCTGGGGGGAGCGTGCCAGGGCGCGCACGGTGTGACCGGCCGCCAGAGCCTGGTCGACGACCAGGCGGCCGGTGGCGCCGGTGGCGCCGAGAACGAGCAGCTTCACGACGGTCTCCTACGGAGTTCGCTGCTCGGCACAGACCCGGGCAGTCACTTAAATGATGAAGTGAAATGTAGCGCGCTATGACTTCAAGCATCAAGTGATCTCGGCCCGACTTTCGCTTCAAGTGTGAAGTGACGGTAGATTGGGGGCGTGACAAAGATCCCGGCCGAAGAGGGCCCCCGATGGCTCGATGAGCAGGAACGGCGCGCATGGCTGAGCCTGGCCGGCATCATGCTGCGCCTGGAGAGTGCCCTCGACGCGCAACTGCGGTCGGCAGGGCTGAACTACTTCGACTATGGCGTGCTGGCGGCGCTGTCGGAGTCGCCGGAGCGGACGCTGCGCATGAGCGTGCTCGCCTCCTACGCCGAGGGCTCGCTCTCCCGCCTGTCCCAGGTCGTCGCCCGTCTCGAACGCAAGGGATACGTGCACCGCAGCCCCGACCCCACCGACGGCCGCTACACCTTGGCGGCCCTGACCGAGGAAGGGTACGAGACGGTTCTCGACGTCGCTCCGGGTCATGTCCAGGAGGTCAGACGGCTGGTCTTCGACCCCCTGACCAAGGCCCAGGTCCGCCACCTCACCGACATCGGACAGCGCATCCTGCACGCCATCGATCCCGACCACTCCGGCGGCGACCACGGCTTCATCCCCGGCCGCTGAACACCACTGGTTCCACGGCTTTGGTCCCACCGGCCCCGCGGCTGGTCATGGCCCGGGGTCCGCGTCCTGTTCGCGATCTGGCTGTCGGGCCCGGTCGAGGCGAAGAAGGCCGCGGAGCTGTCCGGCATGAGCAGGGCGGCCGTGTCGGCACTGGTCAACACCCTGGAAAGGGATGGGCTGGTCAGCCTGTCTGGCCTTCGCCCAGCAGGCGGCACGCATCGTGCCCATCGGTCTGCCGGACGAGTTCCTCGCCGCGGGCGCGCTGCCCACGCTCCACGACCGCTACGGGCTCTCCGTCGCGGCGATCAAGGAGCGTGTGCGCCGCGAACTCTGATCCCCGTTCCCGCCTTTCCCCTTCCCAGGAGAACCGCATGTCCACTGAACTCACCCCCCCGCACCGCCGTCGTCACCGGCGCCGGCTCCCGTCGCGGTATCGGACGCACCACCGCACACGCCCTTGCCGCCGCCGGCTACCACATCGCCGTACTCGATCTCGCCGAGGACGCCGCCGAGGACGCCGCTCAGGAGATCGCCGCCCGGCACGGGGTGGAAGCCCTGGGCCTCGCGGCGGACGTCACCGACGCGGCTGCCGTGGACGCCGCGTTCGCGGATGCGGCACTTCCGCCGATCGGCGTCCTCGTGAACAACGCGGGGATCACCTACCGACCCGCTTCCTCGACGTCACATCCACCGAGTGGGACAAGATCTTCGACGTCAACGTCCGGGGAGGCTTCCTGGTAACCCACCGCGTGGCAGCGGGGATGGCTGATCGGGGCTTTGGCCGGATCGTCTTCCTCTCGTCGGTCTCGGCCGAACGCGGTGGCGGGGTGTTCGGGGGAGTGGCTTACTCGGCGGCCAAGGCGGCGCTCCTCGGCTTCGCCCGGTCGCTCGCCCGCGAACTCGGTCCTACCGGCGTGACCGTCAACTCCGTCGCACCGGGCCTGATCGATACCGACATCACGCAAGGCAAGCGGGACGAGGAACGCAAGGCCGCCATGATCGCGGACGTTCCGGTCCGCCGGATCGGGGGCGTCGAGGACGTGGCCGGAGTGATCGCCTTCTTGGCCCGGCCCGAGTCGGGCTACCTCATCGGTGCGACGTACGACGTCAACGGCGGGTCCCACATTCATTGACGGAACGGGGAGCTTCCCGGCCTCCGGTGGCGAGCGGGAGGAGGGGGAGAGAAGCCGAACCGTCACCGACCGGCCCGGGCCCGTCGCCCGGGTGGCCACAGACGCCGCAGCCGTTGTCGTTCGGCGTGCCCACCACGGCCGTGGCCCCGCGCACGCCGTAACCCGGCACGTCGTGAACGGCCGCTGCACTGGGCGGGCTCAGCACGGCGAGTCACCCGTTCCTGGGCCCGCAGAGTCCGGCTGACAGCATCCCGCCATCGCCGCGTCGACGACATGCACAAGCTGCCCCCGGAGAGCGCCTTGGCCCTGGGAGCAGCTTGTGCGGCCGGGACTCACATGTGGACGACCGGTGCCGCGTCCGGGTCTTGCGCGGGGACGCCTCGGCGGTAGAGGAGGGCGCTGATGACCAGGCCTGCGGCGAAGAAGGCGGCGGACCACCAGTAGGCGGTGGAGTAGCCCTCCAGGCCGGCGTGGGCGAGGACCATCGGGTCCTTGGCGTCGCGGCCGTCGAGGTAAGTGGTGACGGCGGTGGTGGAGAGGGTGTTGAGGAGGGCGGTGCCGAGGGAACCACCGACCTGCTGCATGGTGTTGACGGCGGCGGAGGCCACGCCGGAGTCCTCGGCGGCCACGCCGGCGACGGCCAGGCTCATGGCGGGAGGCATCACCAGACCGAGGCCGAGGCCCGCGATGACCAGCGGGGGCAGGACGTCGGTGGTGTAGGTGCTGTTGAGGTCGAGGGTGGTGAGCCAGACCATTCCGGCGGCGGCCAGCCCCATGCCCAGGGGCACGACCGGCTTGGGGCCGATGCGGGGAATGAGGACGGTGGTGGCGAGGGTGGAGGCGAGCATGAGCCCGGCGACCATGGGCAGGAAGGCCAGGCCGGTCTTGACGGGGGTGTAGCCCAGGCTCTGCTGGAGGTAGTAGGTGAGGAAGAGGAAGACACCGAACATGCCGGCGCCGCTGATCAGCACCGAGACGAAGGAGGCGCCACGGTTGCGGTCGAGCAGGACGCGCAGGGGCAGCAGGGGGTGGGTGGAGCGGGTCTGCCACCAGGCGAACGCGGCGAGCAGGATGCCACCGGCCAGCAGATAACCCCAGGTCTGTACCGAACTCCAGTCGTGGCTCTCGGCGTTGGAGAAGCCGTAGACAAGGCAGAACAGGCCGCCGCCGACGAGAAGCGCGCCGGGGATGTCGAGGGTGGCGGTCCTGTCGCGGGTGGCGCGCTTGAGCAGGAGCGCTCCGCCGGCGAAGGCGACGGCGGCGAAGACGAGGTTGACGTAGAGGGTCCAGCGCCAGTCGAGGTGCTCGGTCAGCAGGCCGCCGAGCAGCAGGCCGATGGCTCCGCCGGCGCCGGCGATGGCGCCGTAGACACCGAAGGCCTTGGCGCGTTCCTTGGCGTCGGTGAAGGTCACGGTGAGCAGGGACAGGGCGGCGGGGGCGAGCAGGGCGCCGAAGACGCCCTGTGCGGCGCGGGCGGTGACCAGCATCTCGAAGCTGGTGGCGGCGCCGCCGAGGGCGGAGGCACCGGCGAAGCCGACCAGGCCGACGAGGAAGGTCATCTTGCGGCCGAACAGGTCGGCTATCCGGCCGCCGAGCAGGAGCAGGCTGCCGAAGGCGAGGGCGTAGGCGGTGACCACCCACTGCCGGTTGCCGTCGGAGAAGCCCAGGTCCTTCTGCGCCGAGGGCAGGGCGATGTTCACGATGGTCGCGTCCAGGACGACCATGAGCTGGGCCACGCCTATGACGGCGAGGATCCACCAGCGGTGACGTGGCGGTGCGTCAGAGGGAGGGAGCATGGACACGGTGGCCGTGTCCGACGCGGGGGCTGATGTTTCGGACATGACGAAACTCCTGAAGGGAGAGGAAGAGGAACAGTTGAACGGTGCGGGACGGCTGCGTCGTCGGAGCTCGTCATGTGCTGTGCTGTGGTGGCCGGCAAGGGGGGAAGGCGAATCAGGCCGCCCGGACGCCCGGGCGATCACCTTCTGTGGCTTTGCGGCACGAGCGGGCGCGAGGAGGGAGGGCCGCCTTGAGGTGCGGCCCGGGCTCCGCCAGCGCTCGACGGCGGGCCTCTTGGGCCGAGGCGGGGGAGTAGGTCTGCCAGTAGCGGGCCTGGCGGTTGAGCTGGCTGATCAGCGGGATGAGATCGGTCGCGGACGGGACGACGGGGATACCCAGGTGATCCCCCCACTCCTCTCCGAAGGTCCGCCGGAGCACGCTGTGGATGAGGTGGCGCAGCTGCTCCTCGGACAGCCCGACGCCCGGAGCGTCGGCCATCGCGCGGGCCTGTGCACCGATCATGGCCGAGGTCAGGGTCGTCGAGTTCTCATCGGGCGCGGGCGTCGTGAAGTCCAGCAGGTCCAGCAGCCGGCACGCGCCGGCGTGGTCACCGACGTCCTGGTATAGGCGCTCGTCGAGTCCCAGGAGATGGGCGACGTACGACCAGTACTGGTAGAGGTAGTGCTCCTCTTCCGGGCTCATGCCGATGCCGACGGCATCGAGGGCCCGGAAGGCGGTGAAGGTGAATCCGAGCCAGGTACGGGCCATGTCGAGCTGGCCGATCGGCAGGCCCTCGGCGCCCCGGTCCCAGTCCTCGACGGCGTCGGCCCGCATCCGGGCATGGCGCAACCGGACCTCGACGGTGGCCAGGTAGCCAGGCCGTCCGCGGAGCAGCCCTCCCGGCCGGACGGTCTGCCGTGCCCATACACCGCTCCCCGCGAGCCGACGCGCAGCAATGTCCGTCGCACTGCCCGTCCGGACCAGCTGTCGTGCGGTGGCAGGAGAGGCATAGGAGTGCGCGAGCGCACTGGTCAGCGAGCAGAGCTGGAACCACATGGGGGGCACGGACAGGCTCGCGACATCGCCGCGATGAAGCATCAAGGGGTCGACCCAGGAAGGAGGCGTTTCCAGTTGACGCAGCAGCGCGGCTACGGCCGTGGGGGGCTCCGCGTCCAGGCTTGCCAGGCCGTTCGTGAGGCCCGCGTCGAGAGCACGCCGTGCCTGCGCGCCGTATTGGTCCAGTTCGGCGACGACGGCATCGGCGAGGGGATCCCCGGCGGTGATCAGGGTCACCACGTGGTCGGGGGCCTTTCGGAGCGGGGGGTGCGCGGTCATGTGGCACTCACTTTCGGAGAGCGCTCGGCCTGCTCCGGCATATGACGGAGCAGGCCGAGCGTGGTGGGGGAGCGGTGGTTCCGGTGGTGACTGGTGTGGGTCAGCCCTGCGAGGAACGGCTGACTCGACTGCTTGCCTCACGCCACGAATGGTCTGACGCCTGTCAGATTAGCTGTATTCTGACATCTGTCAAGTAAGGTGTTGGCGAGCCGCCTAAGCTGGTGGCGAGTCCCAGAGGTCCGGGGCGATCGGTGAGGAGACAATGGTGGGAGCCAGAACAGAACCCGCCCGACGGCCGGGGCGCCCGAGCCGGGACACTCGTGCTGTGCCCGACGAGGAGAGCATCTTGCTGCGCGGGCTCGAGGCCTTCGCCGAGCTGGGGTACGACGGTGGTTCCGCACGGGTGCTGGCCCGCCGCCTGGGAGTCAGTCACAACTTCATCAACGACCGGTACGGGTCGAAGGCGGCCTTCTGGCGTGCGGTGGTCGACGCTGCCCTGAGGGCGCAACTGGCGTGCCTGCCGAAGACGGATCCCTCACTCGACGATGCCGAGCAACTGCGCCTGATCATCGTCGGCTTCTACCGGAGCGCGGGGGACACGCCGTTGATCGGACGGGTCCTCGTCGACGAGTTCTCCCGGGACACGGAGCGGCTGGACTACCTCTACGAGCAGTACATCGCTCCGACTCTGCAGCTCATGGTGCCGAGTATTGATCGGCTCGTCGCCGCCGGACGCATGGCGCCCATCCCGATGGACGTCATGTTCTTCGCCGTCATCCCTCCGGTCTCGGGCATGCTGGACGGGCCTTTGGCGCGACGCCTGGGGAGGCCGGACCCCGCTTCGTCGGAGCAACTCACGGCCACGGCGGAGCGGTTGGCGACGCTGGTGGTCAACGGACTGCTCGCCACAGGTGCGGAGGGCGGCCGCGGAGCCTGATCCAGCTGCGCCCTCCTAGTGCGTGCACAGCACGACCAGCCCCCGGGCCATACGAACAAAAAAGGGGCCCCGCAGGCTCTCGCCTGCGAAGACCCTTCGCACCGTCGGGACGGCAGTACTTGAACAGGAGCCTGTCGACCCCGTAGACGGTGGGCGGTCAGGTCACCTTTTCCAGGGTGCCGTGGTTGTCGAGGTAGAAGTCCTCGCCGACCATCAGACCGTCGCGGAACGGGATGACGATGGCGGCCCTGGACCTGTGCACGTAGACGTCGTCGACGGTTCCTCCGTCCGGCAGGGGCATGCCCGTCTCGGCCAGTGCCGCACCAGGCAGCCGGAGGCGCGTCCAGCCGTCCCAGGCGATGGCGTCGTCGTTGATGAAGAAGTGCTCGATCTCGACTTCGAGGCTGTCCATGGCCAGCCTGCCGTTGGCCATGTTCGCGAGGTAGTCCGCGCGCACCGTGTCCCTGTGGGCGACCCGCCCGCCCTGCTGTTCGATCGCGACGGGGTCGCCGTAGCAGTGGTAGACGCAGTCGTCCACCAGTGTCGCCATCGTCCGGTCGATGTCGTGGTCGCGCACCTCGGCGAGCGAGTGCTCGATGAGCAAGTCGATCATCGCGGCATGCCTGGGGTTCTCGGTTTCGGCCTTCCGGGCTTCGAGGAAGTCGATGAACCTGGCCATGTCGGGCAGGCGGGCCCCTGTATGCGCCGATTCCTCTTGTCGTTCAACAGTCGTCATGGTGTCCTCCTGGAGATCGATTGTGGGATGCCGCGTTGTTCGTCAGTTCGGCCATGAGCCGTCGACGAACAGGTCGGCATGGCCCGCCTTGCGGGTGGTCTTGGGGTCCGGATCGGGCCATCCGGCCATGTGCAGGTGCATCGTGCTCGCGGCCGTCATCACCTCGATGAAGTAGGGGCCGTCAGCGGCTATCGCACGACGGATCGCCGCCGCGAGCTCGTCCGCCTTGTCCACCCGCTCGCCCGGTACGCCCATGCCTTGGGCGACCGCGGTGTAGTCGGTCTCGGGAAGGTCGGTCCAGTGCGTGAACGGCACCGAGCCCGGGCCTCCGTGCTCGCGGCCGCGCCGGCCGCCGTACAGGCCACCGTTGTTGAGGACGATGCTCACGACCTTGAGATTGCGCTCGGCGAGCACCGAGAGCTCGCTGCAGTCGTAGTAGAAGCCGGCGTCGCCGCCGACGCTGACGACCAGTCGGTCGGGTGCGGCGAGTTTCGCGCCGATCGCCACCGGGAGGGACGACCCCAGCGCCGCGTAGTGGAAGCCCAGCGGTGCCGCGAAGCCGGAAGGGTACTTCGACTCCCGGTACACCATCCCGGGCACCGGGAAGCCCTCGTCGTTGACGAAGATGGTCCCTGCGGGAACCTCCTCCGAGAGGACCTGGCCGATCGCTGCCGGCATGATCGGGTCGGTGCCGACGAAGGACCTCAGCGTCTCGGCGTAGGAGTCCTTCGCCGTCGCGATCTCCGCTGTCCGCACCTCGTCCGCGCGGTGTCGGCTCTCCACACCGGAGGCCTGCAGGCTGTCGTTGAGTTGGCCGAGGAACGCCTTCGCGTCGGCGACGATGCCCAGCGTCGGCTGGAAGATCCGGCCGAGCTGAGACTCCTCGATGTCGACCTGTACCACCTTCTCCGGCTTGGCGAGGGACCACGACAGGGTGGCCGTCTGGGAGAAGGAGAACCCGACCGCGACCCACAGGTCGGCCTCCTCGGCCACCTTGGTGCCCGTCCCGAAGTACCCCCAGCCGCTCATGTCGCCCGCGTAGAGCGGGTGATCGTCCGGCAGGACCGCGCGGCCTCCCGCCCCGCTCGACACCACCGGAATGCCGGTCGCGTCGACGAACCGGCGAAGCTCGCCCGTTGCGTCGGCGAGATGTATGCCCGCTCCCGCCAGTATCACGGGCCGCTCGGCGGCCTCGATCAACTCCAGCGTCCGCCGTACGCTCGTCTCGCCCGCCGCGGGCGGCTCCGGCAGCGTGAGCTGCTCGGTCCTGACCGTGGTCCTCTGGTACATCGCACCCTGGGTGAGGTCGAGCACCGCGGGGCCGAACTTGCCGGTGCTCGCCGCGAGCACCGCCTGCCGGACGGCCAGCGGCAGGTCCTCGCCGTCGACGACACGTTTGATGTACTTCGACAGGGGCTTGAGCGCCGGATACAGCTCGGTCGCGTCCTGCAGGATGTCCCGCATGTCCCACGCCGCCGCGCTTTCGATCAGCATGAGAACCAGGGGGGTGGAGTCGAGCTTGGCCGCGTACACGACCGGCGCGGCGTGCAGCGCGCCGACGCACCACGTGAGCGCCGCGGAGGCGGCCCGCCGCTTCACCCGGTTGTAGCCGTAGGACATCCACGCCGCGGACAGCTCGTTGCGCGCGTTGAAGTCCTTCATGCCGTGCGCGGTGATGCTGCGCTCCAGGCTCGTGGACACACCGCCCGTGTAGCCGAAGACGTACTCGACCCCGCACGCGGTGAGCGTCTCCACGACAGCGACCGATCCCTCCCGGAACGGCAACCGGGCGCCCGACCCGACTCGCACGCCCTCCACCGGGGCTCGCTCCTTGAACGGCCCGACGCCCAGCTCGACGTGGCCCAGGAGAATGTCGCCCTCGACCTCCGCCTCGAAACGAAGCGGGGCCGGGTTGCTGCCGACGGCGATGGTCCAGGACAGGCGCCGCCCCTTGATGTCTCCCTCGCTGGTGCTGGCGCCCTCCGGGGTCTCGAACCGCACCGACAGCGAGTCGCCGTCCGGGGTCAGAGTGAGCACACCGCTCTGCGGCGGGAACGCCCCCGGGCGCAGGGTGAGGTCCCACGTCCCACCGATCCGCGTCGCGGCCTCGTCAGCAGTTGTCATCGAATGCTCCTCCACGTGCCTCATGCCGGCGGATTTCAGGTGTGGGTGGTGCCGCGTAGCCGGTCGCGCAGTTCGCCGCGGCGGATCTTGCCTGACACGGTCTTGGGCAGATCACTGACGAAGTGGATCTGGCGTGGGTATTTGTAGGGGGCGGTCAGGCGCTTGACGTGGTCCTGCAGTTCCTCGGCGAGTTGCGGTGAAGGGTCGGCGTCGGGGTGCAGGATCACGAACGCGGTGACGATCTGGGTCCGATCGGGGTCGTCCTGTCCGACGACCGCGGCTTCGATGACGGCCGGATGTTCGACGAGCGCCGATTCGACCTCGAACGGGCCGATGCGGTACGCCGAGGACGTGATCACATCGTCCTGCCGGCCTTCGAACCAGAAGTAGCCGTCCTCGTCACGGCGCGCCTTGTCGCCGGTGAAGTACCAGCCGTTCGTGAATGCGGCCGCGGTGGCGTCAGGATCGCGCCAGTAGCCGGTGAACAGCCCGGCGGGCCGTTCGGGTTGCACGCGGATGGCGACATTGCCCTCGTCGCCCACAGGCACCGATGCGCCGTCGTCGTCGACCACGTCGACGTCGAACCCGGGAACGGGTTTGCCCATCGACCCGCTGCGTACCGGCAGGCAGCGGAAGTTGGCGAGCACGTTGACCGTCTCGGTCTGGCCGTAGCCGTCGTGGACGACAAGCCCGCGCGTTCCCTCTTCCCAGATCCGGATCACCTCGGGATTGAGCGGCTCGCCGGCCGAGACGCAGTGGCGCAGCCGGGACAGGTCGTAGCTCGCGAGATCGGCGACGACCAGCGAGCGGTACAGGGTCGGCGGCGCGCAGAGTGTCGTGACCCCGTGGCGCTCGATCGTGTCGAGGATCAGATCGGGGTCGGACTTGCCCAGGTCCATCTCCAGGACGGTCGCGCCCTGGGCCCACTGCCCGAAGAGCTTGCTCCACGCGGCCTTCGCCCACCCGGTGTCCGACAGGGTCCAGTGCAGATCCCCGGGCCGGAGGTCCTGCCAGTAGCGGGCCGTGACCATGTGGCCGAGACCGAAGCTGGCCTGGGTGTGCGCGACCATCTTGGGGTACGAGACCGTGCCGGACGTGAAGTAGACGAGCATCATGTCGTCGGCGGCGGTCGGGTCCGCCGGGGTCGGCCCGTCCGACGCCCGCGCCAGCAGCCCGTCCATCGTGTGCCAGCCGGCGGACGGCGCGGTCCCGACGACGATGCGGTGTGCGAGCGTCGGCAGGCGGTCGGTGAGCTTGTCGACCTTGACCGCCCCGTCAGTGTCCGTGACGACCGCGACGGCTTCCGCCCGGTCGACGCGGTACTCGATGTCACGGGAGGTCAGCTGCGGGGTGCCGGGGACGGGGACGGCGCCGATCCGGATCGCGCCGAGCAGGGCCACGTACCATTCGGCGATCCGGGGGAGCATCACGAAGATCCGCTCGCCCTTGCCGACACCGATCCCGGCGAGGGCGTGTCCCATGCGCCGACTGGCCAGGTTGAGTTCGCGGAAGGTGTACGACACGGCGACCCCGCCGTCGCGGCGCAGTGTCACCAGGGCGAGTTCGTCCGGGCTCTGTTCCGCCCGGCGCTCGAGGATGTCCAGGACGGCGTTGAACCGCTGTGGAACCTCCCAGCGAAACCGGGCCCGCTCGGCGTCGTAGTCCGTCATGTTGGGGACGGCATCTCGTCCCGGACGTTGCACCGGCATACGCTGTCTCTCCTCCCCGCGAGCTGTCCCGCGAGCTCCCGCTGGCTGCGGTGATCCGAGGCTCGCCCGGCGGGTTCATCGGCGTAAACCCCCCAAAGGAAGCGCCCTGTGCCCTACCTTCGGACGCTGGTGACGGCCGTGACGCGGTCCTAGCCTCGCAGCGTGTCCCCCGGCCGATCCGGGCACGATGTGCGCCTGTCGGAGGTCGTCGTGCGTCCGCACCCGGGGGCGGGTCAACCCCGAGGTCACCATGGAGGGCAAATTGAGCGCGGACGAGTTTCGTTTCGATGGACGAGTGGCGATCGTGACCGGCGCGGGCAGCAACCCCGGGCTCGGACGGTCGTACGCGATGCTTCTGGCATCGCGAGGGGCGAAGGTCGTGGTCAACGATCTCGGTGTCGGTCCCGACGGGCGCGGGCAGATCGGTCCCGGTGCCGAGGCGGTGGTCGAGGAGATCCGCAAGGCCGGCGGCGAGGCCGTCGGCGACGGCCACTCGGTGGCCGAGCGCGACGGTGCGCGGGCGATCGTGGACACCGCTCTCGACACCTGGGGCCGGGTCGACATCCTGATCAACAACGCCGGCATCGCACCGTTCGCGACATTCGACGAGATCACCGACCAGGACATCGAACGCGTCATCGGCGTCCACCTCATGGGACACATATGGATGACCCGCGCAGCCTGGCCGCACATGACCGCGCAGAACTACGGGCGCCTGGTCAACGTCAGTTCGGGCGTGGGGCTTGCCGGGTTGCCCACCCAGTCGATCTACGCCGCCGCCAAGCTCGGCGTCGTGGGGCTGACCCGCTCGCTGGCGGCCGAGGGAGCGAAGCTCGGGATCAGGGCGAACGCCATCTCGCCCTACGCCGACACCGTGGCACTGCAGACCATGCTCACGGCGGAGGCCAGCAAGCAGAACCAGGCGGCGGGGCTGACCCCCGATGTCGTCGCCCCGGTCGCCGCATGGCTCGCCCACGAGGACTGCACGATCACCGGCAAGGTGATCGAATCATCCGCCGGCTCGTTCAACGAGGCGTTCATCAGCCAGACCACCGCCACACCCCCGAACCCGGACCTGACGCCCGAGGCCGTGGCGGTCGCGATGGAGCGCGCACTCGACCGGACGGGGGCCACTGCCTATCGCGACGGCGGCGACTTCATCTACGACATGATCAAGCCGTACGAGACGACGCCACGGACCGCATGAGGAGACTCCGGCAGGTCAACACTGCTGAGCCCGCACCGGACGAGCTGCCGGTGCGGGCTCTTCTGCCGCCATCGGCACAGGGAACATCCTTGTCAGGATGACGCCAGTGCTTCGCTCCAGCGCTGCCACCAGCGGCGCTGGTTCCTCTCGCCATAGACCGAGGTGCTGGCCTCGCCGGGTCCCATCCAGTCGGGCCTGGTCTGGTAGTCGCTCATTCCGTCCAGGCCCATCTGGAAGTTGAGCTTCATGTCCTGGCGGGCGAACGCCGAGCGGCCCGCCATGGGGCCGCCGCGCCAGACGACGGTGTCGTCCTGCTCGAAGACCCCCGAGGGGCTGAAGCCGAAGACGCTGCCCTCGTACGAGGCCTGGTTGAACTCCGGTGGGGCCGAGTTCCACACCATCGGCCAGTTCCACAGCTCGAACTGCTCGGGCCCGCGCGGCTGCCACTGCCGCAGAGCGGTGAAGCACACCGGCGGTCGGCCCCGTTCGGTCGAGGCGACGGCCCGGATCAACGACAGGTTCGGGAAGATCGTGAAGCCGACCACCCCGTACCGGGACTCCAGGAACTCACGCTGCCCGGCGTTCAGCCGAGCGAGGTCGAAGGTCGCGGCCACCTCGGCCGGGTAGTCCATGACCCAGTGCGGTTCGGGCAGGAGATTCGGGGTGATGATGAGCCCGTGCCCGCCTTCGAGGGCGACATGGAACTGCGTGCTGAGCGACTGCCCGAGGTCGGGGAGGAGGCCGATGTCCTCGAGCGAGCTGTGTGCGGATTGGACGTGGTAGGCGTCGCCGACGAAGTTTTCGGCGCCTGATTTCCAGTTGGCGGGGACGGTCCAGCGGTGGGGGTCGCCGGCGGCCCGCATGCCTTGTTCGTTGAGGCCGAAGATCACGTCGAGGTACCAGCACATGTCGCCGAGGTAGTCGCGCAGGGGTACCGCGTCGGGGTCCAGGCAGGCGAAGACGAGGCCTTGGTAGCTGTCCACGTGGGGTGCTTTGCGCAGGCCCCAGCGGGTGGTGTCGAGGGTGCGGTAGGCCTTGGCGCGGTAGGGGGCGCCGTTCCATTCGCCGGAGTTCTTGTAGATCCAGCCGTGGTAGGGGCAGCGGAAGTGCGAGGTGTTTCCCTTTTCCGCGCGGCAGACGGGTGAGGCGCGGTGCACGCAGTTGTTGAGCAGCAGCTGGATCTCGCCCTGTTCGTCGCGGGCCAGGATGAACTGGTCCTCGCCGATGTAGCGCAGTACGTAGTCGCCGGGGCTGGGGATCTCCGAGACGTGTCCGACGAACACCCAGCACTTGGTGAAGATGCGGTCCAGCTCGGCGCGGTGGATGTCGGGGTCGTTGAGCACCCGTGGCGAGAGCATCCCCTGCGCGAGATCCTTCTGGACCTCCGAGAGGAAATCAGCGGACACTATAAGATCCTCCTCGAGTTCGCCTTCAGCGTCGCCGACGCTAACCGCGCGATCCACCGGCGTGACCCCTCCAAAGGAAGCAACCCGTCCCCGACCTTTGGACGCTGTTCACCATCAGAGCAGGCCATTGCAGTCGCCTTCGACCGACCTCGTAAACGGCACCCAGGAGTTCGTCAGCCGGCAGTCCCCACGCGGGCGGTGGCAGTCCTCCTTCGAAGATCCATGCGTCCGCGGGACACCGGCCGTCGAGCCGGACGGCGATATTCGCGCCGACGCCCGGCTCGCCGAGATCGGCGCCGACGGCATGCGGCTGACCTGCTTCGTCACCAACGCCGAGCACCCCGATCACCGAACCGGAACTGCACCACCGGCAGCGGGACCGGCTCTAGGAGGCCAAGCGCCTGCGGCTGGTGGAGAGGGTCCGTCTGCAAGCTGACGGACCCTCATGGAAGATCGGGACCAGTTGACCAGGGAGGCGGTAACCGAGCGGAGGAAGGGCCCAGTTGCCGGGTTCACCACCGGTACATTCAGCGGATCACTTGCCCAGCCTGAGCAGCTTTTCGGTGTTGAGATGGGCGATCTTCTCCTTGTCCGGTCGGCTCAAGGGCAGGCGGTCGAGGAACTCACGAGCCGCCGTGTTGCCGCTGAAGGGGTAGTCGACGGAGAACAGGATGCGGTCGGTGCCCAGCGCGTGCAGGGCCGCCGCAAAGGGCGCGTAGTCGAACAGCCCGCTGGTGGTGACGTAGAGGTTGTCGGTGAAGTAGTCGACGACGGGCCTGTCCAGGCCGGCGACCGCGTTGAGTACCGAGTTCGCCCGCCAGATCATCGACGGAAGCGCCTCGCCCATATGCCCGATGATGATCTGCAGGTTCGAGAAGCGGTCGAACACACCGCCCAGGATCAGCCGCAGCACATGCAGTCCGGTATCGATGTGCCAGCCCCAGGCCGCATTGGCCAGGATCTCGCTGACGACAGGGGCGAAGCCCGCGTAGCAGGCCCGGACCACCGGCTCGGGCGGCCGGTTGGGGTGCAGATAGACCGGCACGCCGAGGCTTTGGGCGGCCTCGAACACCGGCCAGAAGAACTCGTCGTCCAGGTAACGGCCGCCGACATGGCCGTTGATCATCGCGCCGACGAAGCCCAGGTCGGTGACAGCCCGGTCGAGTTCCCGCGCGGCGGCCCTGGGGTCGGGCATGGGCAGGATGGCGAAGCCGGCGAACCGGTCGGGGTGGGCGGCGACCGCCTCGGCCAGGGCGTCGTTGGCCACCACGGACAGCCGTACGGCCGTGTCCGCCGGGAGGCTCTCCGGGCCGGGCACGGTGTGGGAGAGCACCTGGACGTCGATGCCCGCGGCGTCCATGTCCGCGAGGCGTCGCTCACCCAGGTCGAGGAGCGGGCCGATGAAGTGAGGGATCGTCTCCTCGTACAGACGGCTGACCGGATGGTCGGCGGACGCTTCCCGCAGTGCCTGGGTAAGGAAGTGCTCCTCCAGAGCGATGATCTTCATGCCGATTCCTTTCGTTGGCGATGGCGCGGTCGGTCTCGCCGCGCGTGGAGCAGGGCAGGGCCCTGTCGGGGGACTGCTCGTCGTTGCCCGGCTCGACTCAGGTTTCACAGCCGGCCCGCGTGCTCCGTTCGAAGGGGGGCACCGTGAGCGAGGGGGAGCCGTCCGTCTCGCGGTTGCTCCGCCCCGGTCGCCGACGTGGTGACGGGAGAACTTGGCAGGTGCAGGTTTTCGCTGCCCTAGAATTCCCTCCGTGGCGACTACCAGTGACACTCGAAGAGTGCCCCCGATACAAGCCGAGAACGTGCCCGGCGAAGGCGCCGTCGGTGAGAGCAATGTCGATCGCCGCGCAGCGCTCATCGCGGCGGCGCTTGAACTGTTCGCCAGAAAGCCGTACGAGGACGTCTCGGTCGACGAGGTCTGTGGGCGGGCCGGAGTCGCGCACGGCCTGTTGTCGTACCACTTCGGAGGGAAGCGCGGCCTCTTTGCGGCCGCCATTCGGCAGGCATGGGAAGAACTCGTCTCCTATGAGAAGCCACGTGACACGGAGCTGACGGCCGTCGAGCGTGTCCACGGCTTTCTGTTCCGGCACTTCGAGTACGCGCGTCGGCACCCCGAGCGATTCGCGATCATGATGAGGACGGGCCACGCGGATGAGAAGGTCCGGGAGGTGCTCCAGGCAGCCCGACTCGACGCGCTGGCCGAGATCTCCGTGTCACTGGGATGCCCGGAAAGCCCGCCGCCGCAGCTGCAGGCGGCGCTCACCGGCTGGAGCGGCTATGTCGACGCCGTCACGGTGACCTACCTCGACAACCTCGACCAGCTCAGCGCCGAAGACGTCACCGACATGTGCGCCCAGGTCCTGGTGGCTTCCGTCCGCAGTGCCTACAAGATGCCGACGGACGCCGCGGCGGAGCTGGACGCGCTGACACGTGTTACGGGCGGGCACTCCTCTGTCGAGCGCCAAGGGCAGCGGAATGGCGCGGCCGCGCCCACCGGCCCTACGGGGCACCCATGTTGAGCAGGACGCACACGACCGCGAGAGTGCGCTCGGCGAGCACCTAGACCTAGAGGTCACCGAGCGCATCGGGCCGTTGCGCGTCAGCTCGGCCACGAGCCCTCCACGGAACGGTCGCCGTGGCCGAATTTGCGGATGGTCTTGGGGTCCGGGTCGGGCCACCCGTTGAGCGAGAGGTGCAGGGTGCTCCCTGACGTCATCACCTCGATGAAGTAGGGGCCGTCCGCTTCGATCGCGCGCCGGATCGCCGGCGCGATGTCGTCCGCCTTCTCGACCCGTTCGCCGGGCACTCCCATGCTCCTGGCGATCGTGGTGTAGTCGGTCTCCTCGGGAAGGTCCGTCCAGTGTGTCAGGGGCAGCGCGTTGACGCCGTGCTCACGGCCGCGTCGGCCGCCGTACAGGCCGCCGTTGTTGAGCAGGATGCACACGACCTTGAGGTTGCGCTCGGCAAGCACGGAGAGGTCGCTGCAGTCGTAGTAGAAGCCGCCGTCGCCGCCGACGCTGACCACCAGCCGGTCGGGCGCGGCGAGCTTGGCGCCGATCGCCACGGGCAGCGTCGACCCCAGCGAGTCGTAGTGAAAGCCCAGCGGGTTGGCGAACCCGGACGGGTACTTGTCCTCCCGGAAGACCATCCCGGGCACCATGAAGCCCTCGTCGTTGACGAGGATGGTGTCCGGCGGGACCTCCTCCGACAGCGCCTGGCCGACGGCGGCGGGCATGATCGGGTCGGCCCCGGTGAAGGAGCGCAGGAGTTCAAGGTAGGACTCCTTGGCCCGGGCGATCTCCGCCAGCGTGGCCGGTTCGCCGCCGTCCGCACGCTGGAGGCCGGATGCCTCCAGCCGGCCGTTGAGCTGGGCCAGGAACTTGCCGGCGTCGGCGACGACGCCGACGGTCGGCTGGAAGATCCGTCCCAGCTGCGACTGCTCGACATCGACGTGGACGACCTTCTCCGGCTTGGCCAGCGACCACGACGCGGTCGCCGTCTGCGAGAACGAGAACCCGACCGCGATCCACAGGTCGGCCTCTTCGGCCAGTCGGGTGCCGGTGCCGAAGTAGCCCCAGCCGGTCATGTCGCCCGCGTACAGGGGATGGTCGTCGGGCAGCACCCCCCGACCGCCCGGACCGCTGGAGACGACCGGGATCCCGGTGGCCTCGACGAACCGGCGCAGTTCGGCCGTCGCGTCGGCCATGTGGATCCCCGCGCCCGCGAGCAGCACCGGCCTGGTGGCCGACTTGATCAGCTCGATCGTCCGCTGCACCGCTTCCTCGTCCGCCGCGGGCGGCGACGGCAGCGTGAGCGGCTCGGTCTTGATCGTGGTCTTCTGGTACATCGCCTCGTGCGTCAGGTCGAGCACCGCCGGGCCGAACTTGCCGGTGCTCGCCGCGAGCACTGCCTGGCGCACGGCCAGCGGCAGGTCCTGGCCGTCGACGATCCGCCTGACGTACTTCGCCAAAGGCTTGAACGCCGAATACAGCTCCGTGCCGTCCTGCAACGCGTCGCGAAGATCCCACACCGCCGAGTTCTCCATCAGCATGTACACCAGGGGTGTGGAGTCGAGCTTGGCCGCGAGCACCACGGGCGCCGCGTGCAGCGAGCCGACACACCACATCAGCGTCGCCGAGGCGGCCCGCCGCTTCACGCGGTTGTAGCCGTACGACATCCATGCCGCCGACAACTCGTTGCGGGCGTTCATGTTCTGCACGCCCTGCCCGACGACGCTCCGCTGCACGGAGGTGGTCATGCCGCCGGAGTAGCCGAAGACGTACTCCACCCCGCACGCGGTCAGTGTCTCGACAAGGGCCTCCGAGCCCTCACGAAACCCCACCCGGGCATCGGAACCGGCGCGCACGCCCTCCATCGACGCGATCATCTTGAACTGGCCGAACTCCGCCTCCGCTCGCCCCTGCAGGACATCCCCGTCGACCTCCGCGCTGAACCGCCACGGAGCCGGCAGATGCCCGAAGGTCCCCGTCCACGAGAGCCGGCTCCCGTCCACCACCCCTTCGCCGGTGCCCGAGCCGTCGGCGCTTTCGATCTTCACCGACAGCGAGTCGCCGTCCCGGGACAACTCCAGCACCGCGCTGTGCGCAGGACTCAGGTCCGGGCGCAACGTGATCTCCCACCTGCCGTCGATCCTGGTTTTGGACTGGTCAACAATCGCCATCGGGTTCTCCTCACACGTGCCTCGGGATCAGTCGCTCTCAAGAAACGGGGTTCTCGGACCGGCCTCTGCCTCGTCCGTGACCGGACCGCATGCGCGGTCGCTCTCTCGACGGGAGGGCTGACATGGATCGACTGAAGACCGCACGGCACTGGGGTCGGTCGGCGACCGCACGCCGCCACTGATGAACGGGGGTGCTCGCGCCACCGCGACCGGAGACTGCGGACCTGTTCCGTGTCCGGTCGGAGGCACGGCCCCGCCGAAGGGGACTGACTGCCAGTCAGTGCGCCACAGAATGCCCCCGCCGACCAGCGGCGTCAAGAGGTATGCATGCCCCGACCCGAGCCTGTGCGGGGGCTGTCGATCGCGGCGAAACCTCTCGGAACGAGGCGGTTGACGCGCGGTCTGACGGGTGTCAGTATTCGGGCAGACTTGACTGCCAGTCAGTCGCCGACGACGGATGCCCGGGAGTCTTCCCGTGAGCCGCCGGCGACCGCACAGGGACGACTGAGCCGCAATCAGCGCGTCCCGCATGTCTGAACCCGAGAACGGAGCGGACTTGTGGCTGGAACATTTGACGTGATCATCGTGGGTGCGGGATCCACCGGCGGGGCCCTCGCGGCGAGACTCAGTGAGGATCCCGACCTCACCGTGCTCCTGCTGGAAGGCGGCCCGGTCTACTCGACCGCCGAGGAGATGCCCCAGGAGCTGCTGGCCCCCGCCATCGTCGCCGCCGGAGCACCCGGGCACCCGAACAACTGGGCCTACATGGGAGAGGTCCGGCCCGGCCTCCGCATCCCCTATCCGCGCGGCAAGGGGCTGGGAGGCTCCAGCTCGATCAACGGGTGCTACTACATCCGGGGCCTCAAGGACGACTTCGACACCTGGGTCAAGCTCGGCAACGACGAGTGGGCCTTCGACAAGGTTCAGCAGTACTACAAGCGCATGGAGCGTGACCTCGACTTCGACGGGGACGCCCATGGCTCCGACGGGCCGATCCCGGTCATGCGCGAGCCCCTGGACCGGGCCCCGGAGTTCACGTCGGCGTTCGACGACGGCTGTCACGCCCTGGGCTTCGGGCCCGACCCGGACAAGAACGACCCTCGGCCCGAGGGCGGTGTGGGACCCGTCCCGCTGAACATCTTCGAGGGCCGCCGGATCGGCACCGCCCTCGCCTACCTGCTGCCCGCGACGGGCCGGCCGAACCTCACCATCGTGGGCAACGCGGTCGCGCGGCGCGTGCTGACCGAGAAGTCGCGCGCGGTGGGCATCGAGGCCATCGTCGACGGCCGCCCTCAGGTCTTCCGCGGGGACGAGATCGTCATCTCGGCCGGAGCGCTGCGCTCGCCGCACCTGCTGATGGTCTCGGGTATCGGCCCGGCGGAACACCTGCGGGAACACGGCGTCGACGTCGTCCACGACCTGTCCGGCGTCGGCCGGCACATGACGGACCATCCCATGGTGAGCGCCGCGTGGGACTCGCGCCTCGATCTGGTCAAGCAGCCCGAGCGCGGTGCGATGACCTCCGTGCTCCACTGGACCGACGAAGGCTCGGATCTGGAGATCCTTCCGTTCGTCACGAAGAACAGCGACATGCTGGGCATGACGGACGTCTTCGCGCGGCCCGTCCAAGCCGCCAAGGCGATGCGCGGCACCTCGGCGAAGGCCGTCACACGGCAGGCGCGCGCGCTGCGACACGCGATGCTGGGGATCGTCGTCGAGAAGCAGGAGAGCCGTGGCGCGGTCACGCTCGTGTCGGGCGACCCCGACCAGCTGCCCGACCTGCGATGGAACCTGTTGAGCGAGCCGCAGGACCATGTTCGCTTCCGTGCGGCGATCCGCGTGGCGTTCGAGATCTTCAACTCCGCCGGGCTGCGCGGGATCGGCGCCTCGATCGTCGGGCTGGACGCCAAGACGGTGGGCGACGACAAGAAGCTGGACCAATGGGCGTTCGACCGCGTCGGCGGCGGCCACCCTTCGGGCACCTGCCGGATGGGACCGGCCTCCGACGACCAGGCCGTCGTGGACCAGCATCTGCGCGTGCACGGAATCGACGGGCTGAGGGTCGCCGACACCTCGATCTTCCCGACGATCACGTCCCGCGGTCCGAACGCGACCGCGATGATGGTCGGCGAATACCTCGCGGACCTCATGAAGCGCGAAGCGGCGCACTGACCCCGGGTCCATCAGGACACAAGCCAACACAGCCGAGAGGAGTTCACATGAGCTCGATCGAGAAAGTCCCCGGGGGAGCCGCTTTTCTGTCCACGTTCAAGGGCGACGTCATCACGGCCACGTCACCCTCGTACGACACGGCGCGCAGCCTGTGGAACGGGGACATCGACCGCAGGCCGCTGGCGGTCGTCAAGGCCACCGACGACGACGATGTCGTCGCCGCCGTCCGACTGGCCCGAGAGGCCGAACTGCCGTTGGCCATTCGCGGCGGCGGCCACAGCTACCCCGGCCACTCGATGTGCGACGACGGGATAACGCTGGATCTGTCGAGGATGGGGAACGTCGTCGCGGACCCCATGACGCGGCGCGTGCGCGCGCAAGGAGGTGCTCTCCTCGGCAGCGTGGACACCGCGACCCTCCAGCACGGGCTGGTCATGCCGGCCGGAATCGTGTCCCACACCGGACTGGCCGGCCTGGCTCTCGGCGGCGGGATCGGTTACCTCACGCGGTCGTTCGGCATGACCTGCGACTCCTTCGTCCGGCTGCGCCTGGTCACGGCCGAGGGCGAGATCATCCACGCGAGCGCGGAGGAGAATCCCGACCTCTTCTGGGCCCTGCGCGGCGGTGGCGGCAACTTCGGGGTCGTCACCGAGTTCGAATGCAATACGCAGGTTCTCGGGCCGGTCCAGGGGGGTCCGCTGGTCTACTCGATGGCGGACGCCGTCGAGGTGCTGTACAGGTTCGGGCAGCTCATGAAGCAGGCGCCCCGCACGCTGAGCATCACCTGCGCCCTGGGCCTGGACGCCAAGCAGATCCCGCCCGCCACGGAGGCGGCGGGTGGACACCGGCTGCTCGTGGCCAACGTCGTCTACCGTGGGGAGCCGGACGACGAGATCCTGCGCGAGGTGCGCAGTGTGGGCAAGCCCTTGTTCGACGCGGTCGCGATCAATGACTTCCGCGTGATACAGACGGCCTTCGACGAGATCGCGGGGTACGGCGCGGGCTGGTACATGAAGTCCGGACTGACGCGCGAGCTGTCCCAGCCCCTCGTCGAGGGTGTGGTCGAGCACGCCGTGGAGTACCACGACAAGATCTCGTCCGGCGCTGTCCAGCGCGAGGTCTTCGCGGTGCAGTCGCTCGGCGGCGCGGTCCAGGACCTGGACGACGACGCCACCGCGTACAGCGGACGGGCCGCCGAGTGGCACATCGGCGTCGAGGTCGGCTTCACCACCGCCGAGGACCGTGAGCGCATCGTGCCCTGGACCCGCGACACATGGACGAAGACCAAGTCGCTGCTCGACCTGAGCACGTCCTACGTGAACCTGAACTTCGAGCCGGGCGAGAACGCGCTGGCCGACGTGTTCGGAGCCGGCAAGTACGAGCGACTCCGCAGGATCAAGACGGAGTACGACCCCACCAACCTGTTCAGCCACAACTTCAACATCAAGCCGCTGTCCACCGGCTGACGCACGGTTCCACCAGAGTCGGGACAGCCCGACAACTCCATCGAACCCGGGGCGGTTCAGTCCGCCTCTTCGTCGACCGGCCCGCCGCGGACAGCTGCGGCTCATCGCCGGCACCCACAGGACGGCCGAGGCTCCTCGCACGCCTGGCGTGGCCCTGCCCTCCTGTATGAACCATCTCGTGAGCTGACCAAATGACGAATTTGGTCAGCTCATGCAAACTGCCAGCTCAGGAGGTATGGAGGCATGGAGGTACAGAGCGGCAAGGAACGCCGGGCCCTTGTGGTCGGGCTCGGTATCAGCGGAATCGCGGCCGCCTTGCGGCTGCGGCAGATCGGGTGGACGCCGGTCGTCGTCGAGCGGGCCCCCGCCCGGCGCACCGGCGGGTACTTCATCGCACTGTTCGGTGGCGGCCGGCACCCGGCACAGCGCCTGGGCATCCTCGACAAACTGAGCAACCGCACCCCTTCGGGGACCGTCCAGTACGAGTTCGACCGCGCCGGGAGCCGTCGGCGTGGTGCCCTCAGTTACGCCGACCTGCCCGGCACTCCCTGGATGACGGTGCGCGGCGATGTCGAGGAGGCCGCCTTCATGGCGTTGCCCGACGATGTCGAGATCCGCTACTCGACGGTGCCGACCCATATCGAACAGGATGCCCATGGCGTGGACGTCACGCTGACCGACACCATGGACGACACCTCGGTCACGGAGCGGTTCGATCTGGTGGTCGGTGCGGACGGGCTGCGCTCCACCGTGCGGTCCCTCGTGTTCGGACCACACGAGAAGTTCCTGCACCGGATGAACTACATGGCGGTCGCCTACCAGCTTCCCGGCCCGCTCAGCGAACTCCATCCGGACGACGGCGCCACCCTGTTCGAGCCCAACCGGTCGCTGTGGGTCTTCCCCTTCAACGGTGGTCTGCAGACGGTGCTGCTCAACTACCACACCGACGATGTGGACGCAGAGTTCAGCGAGACGCCGGCCCGGCGTGTACGCGCGGCGTTCGGTTCCGAGCCCACCGGCCGCCTGCTGGGCGAGGTGCTCGACGCGCTCGACACCGCCGACGACCTGTTGTTCGACTCGGTCGAGCAGGCGCGGATGGACACCTGGTGTCGCGGCCGGGTCGTACTCGTGGGCGACTCCGCCTGGTGCGTCAGCCTCTACGCCGGCATGGGCGTCTCGATGGGGATCACCGGGGCGGACCTCCTCGGTACGATGCTGGACCGCAATCCCACAGATGTGCGCCATGCCCTGTCCGCATGGGAACAGACCCTGCGCCCCCATGTGGACGTGTTCCAGCAGAACGGCCTCGACCAGCGCGTGTTCTTCGTGCCCGCCAACAGCAAAGAGCTGGCGATACGCAAGGCCCTGAACGTGGGAATGCGGGCTCCAGGTATCTCACCCCTGCTCAAACGGATGGTGACCGGCAACAAGGCCGGCCTGCTCAAGGACCGCGACCTCGCCCTGGTATGAGACCGGCTCGGCGCCCATGGGCCCACGCGAAACAGCAAGGAAGCGACGATGACAGCACTGGCCGAACACGACTCCGCCACGGCGGCCCGGATTCTCGTCACGACCAGGAAACTGGTCCTCAAGCGTGGCGTCAAAGGGCTGACCGTTGCCGAGATCGCGGAGAAGGCACACGTCGGCAAGGGCACGGTGTACCTGTACTGGGGCACCAAGCACGACCTTCTGTTCGGGCTGTTCGCCAGGGACTTCCTGACGTTCCTGGAGGGTGAGATCGAAACGCTGCGCGCGGACCCCACCATCTGCCGTCCGCATGTGCTCTTGCCGCAGATCGCCCGCAACGCCGTGAGCTACCCGTTCGTGCGCGCGATGCAGACCGGCGACGACGACCTGTTGGGCGTTCTCGCCCAGCATCCGCGCAGCGTGGAACTGCTCGACCTGTTGGGCCCCACAGCGCTGATGTACACGGTCCTGCCGGTGTGGCGCGAGCACCGACTGGTACGGACCGACTGGCCCCTCGATGAACAGGCCTACGCCCTGCAAGCACTCATGACCGGCTTCCTCTGCGCCGTCACCGGGCCGCAGGCCCCGAGCGTCGTCACCGTCGACGACCCCCACCGGGTCATGGCCGCCACGGTGACGGCCCTGCTCGGCCCCGAGGAAGCCGGCCCGGCCGAGACCCGCGCAGCCGCCGAGGAAGGCCTGCGTCTGCTGCGCGAGCGACGCGACGCCGTGCTCGCCCTGATCGCCACCTGACCCGAGAGAACACACAGTCCAGAACCGGAGCGTTTCCGGTTCGAGTTGAGAGACGACGGAGGCAACAACATGACCGAAACGACCGGGATAACCCCCGTGAAGGACACCGTCATCGACCGCTACATCAGTATCTACGACCGTACGGCGTACGAGCCCGAGGCCCTGAAGGAGCTTGAGTCGATCTTCGCACCGGACGCCACCGTCGAGCTCGCCGACGGCATGCCACCGGCGACCGGTCTGCCCGCGATCATGGCGGTGTATGAGCACCTGGCCAAGGGCATGGCCGACAGCAAGCACTTCTGGACCGTCACGGAGCTCGACGACGGCAGGCTGGAGTGCCACTGGATCCAGGCCGCCCGCGGGACCGACGGCCGCCTCATCGGACAGAGCGGCATCGAGCAGGCCACCGTCAACGCCGACGGGCAGATCACCCACCTGGTCAACCGGTTCGTACCGGTCGTCGGCTGGGTCTGAGAAGAGTTCCGGTTTCTCCGACTCCGAGTGGGTCCGCGTGAACTCCCGTTCCCGACGGCAGAGATGGGCATGACTCGTCCGCCGGTGAGCGGAGATTCACGCGGGCCCACGCCCCCGAGCACCCGCCGTCCACCCATGGGAGGGTGCCACCCCGCGGGGCGTGGTCGGATGGTGCGGGAACCGGACCGGCCGCCGTGGCCACAAGGCGCGCGTGAACCACCGGATCCTCTCCCGGGCCGCGGTGATCGCCACCGGCATCAGCGGGGACGCGGCCGCGAAATCCCGGGCGTGCTGGCCGGTGACAGCGTGACCGATGCATTCCGGAGGGAGCTCCCGCGCCGTTCGGCACGAGTTGATTCACCCCCCCCGTTGCCCAACATTCACCCACGTCTGCCATACCTCGGTGCCCGCAACACGCGGGAGCCTTTCGGCACCACCGATGAAAGGCAGACGATGCGGAAGAAGTTCAGGCGTCTCAGAGCCCGCCTGGCCCTGTTGGTCTCCGCCGTGGTGATTCTCGGGTCCACTGGCATGGACGGCATAGCGGCCGCCGAACCGACGGTGACGCAGAGAGAGGTGTCTTCGACGGCGTCCTCACCGCCGATGCACCCGAAGGCACGACGATCGGCTGGTCCTCGGCGCTCTCCGCGAACGGGCGCCGGGCGGTCCTGGACGCACCCACCGCCGACGACCTGAACGGAGCCGTCTACGTCTACGACAGGACACGCACCGGCTGGGCGCAGCCGACGGTCCTCGACGTTCCCGGCACGCGGTACCAGAAGCTCGGGTTCTCGGTGGCCATCTCGGACGACGGCCGGACGATCGTGGCCGGTGCGCCGTTCCAACAGGGCGGCCGGGCCTACGTGTTCGCACTCACGCGGACAGCCGGATGGCAGCTCAGCGCCACCCTCACCGTGCCCGGGCTCACGGTCGACGACTTCGGAGGCTCCGTCTCGATATCCGGTGACGGCACGACCATCGCCATCGCCGACCAGTTCGATGACGCGAGGCGAGGCTCGGCCTTCGTCTCCGCGAAGGTCGACGGCGGCTGGCCCAACCCCACCCAGATCGCCGGCACCGACTCCGCGCCCAACGACCTCTTCGGGTCCGCGATCTCCCTCTCGTCCGGCGGCTCACGACTCGCGGTAGGCGCCAAGGGCCGGTCCAAGTATGACGGTGCCGTCCACACCTTCGACCGGGACGGTGGCGCATGGTCCCCGACCGCCGAGCTCACCTGCGCCGACGGTGTGCCGGCTGAGCGGTTCGGCAACGGTGTGGCCCTCGCGGGTGACGGGAAAGCGCTGATCGCCAGCGCGCCCTATCACGGCCACGGTCTCGCCTACGCCTACCGTCTCCGGGGCGACGGCTGGACCACGGGCGAGACCCTCCAGCCGACCCAGAAGTCCGACTACCCCAGTGACGCCGTCTCCGTGGCCGCGTCGTGCGACGGTTCCGCGCTGATGGTCGGACTCCCGGCCCGCAACACGCTGCAGGGCGCCGCCCAGGTCTTCGAACGGTCGGGAGCACTACGCCCCGAAGGCGGTGCTGGTGCCTTCGGAGTACGCGGGATGGATGGTGCTGGCCGGAGCCGGTAATTCCGTCTCGCTGTCCACCGACGGCCGCACCGCGCTGCTGGGCGCGCCCACGGTCTCGTACAACTATCCCGCCGGTGCCGGTTACGTCTACGACCTCGCGCGTCCCTCGGGCTTTCTCGCCCCGGTCGGTACCCGGTCCTCCTCCCGGGCCGCTGTCTCCCCGCACACGCCGGGCGCTCAGGAGCTGCTCGACCTCTCGGACACCCGGCACCTGGCGAGGTCCGCGACGGCTGGACGGGACCATCCGATCCTGGACCGCTCTCGTCAGGCGGCGTCGGTCTGCGGTGACGTGGTGGTGGACGGCATCGCCTGCGGGGTGAAGATAGCCGCCGACCAGTCCCAGCAGCCACTGGTCACCGCCGACTACGAGGACGGCCTCTCGGCGCCCCAGTTGCAGACAGCGTACGGGCTCACGGGCGCGTCCCGGGCGACGACAGCCGCGGTCGTCGATGCCTACGCGAATCCGGACGCGGTGGCGTCGCTCAACATCTACCGCAGTCGGTTCGGTCTCGGACCGGCCGACATCACCCAGGTGAACCAGGACGGCGGCTCCACACTGCTGGAGGCCAACGTGAACTGGGGCGTCGAGGAGATGCTCGACCTCGAGATGGTCTCGGCCGCCTGCCCGGACTGCAAGATCCTCTACGCCGGCGCCGACTCCGCGAGCTTCGACGACCTGGGGACCGCCGTGAACACCGCGGTCCGTCCCGGAGCCAAGGTCGTCTCCAACTCCTATGGCGGCGACGAGTCCGCCGACGCCCTGTACGCATCGAATCCAGGCGCTGGTCGCCGTCCTCCTCCACCAGGTCGGCGGAGGTGGTGGACGTCTGCGGCAGCCCTCCGGTGCGCGCATCGGCGGAAGCCTCTCGGCCTCGGACGGAGCACAGGATCGGAGGAAGGCCGCCCCAGCAACTTCTCCGCACAGTACTTCAGGACCAGCGCAGACGAAGCGGCAGAGACTGCAGATGCCTCACGTTGAGGCCGGGCTGGTAGTCGAGCTGCTCCGCTGGAATCGCCAACTCGAAGCGTGGCACCGTGCCCAGCAGCACCTCCAGAGCCGTGCGTGCCTCGACACGGGCGAGGGCATGCCCCAGGCACGTGTGCTCTCCCCGGCCGAACGCGAGGTGCGCGTGGGGCGAGACACGGTCCAGGTCGATCTCATCGGGCCGTTCGGCCAGCTTCGCGTCACGATTGCCAGCTCCGAAACTCACCAGGAGGCGAGCGCCGGCCGGAATCGGGGTGCCGCCGAGCTCGGTGTCACGGGTCGCGGTCCGGTACAGCCCCTGAACCGGTGATTCCAGGCGCAGCAACTCCTCCAGGAACGTGGCCAGCCGCGACGGGTCCTGCCGCAACTGGTCGGCCAGCAGCGGATCCTCGGCCAGCAGCCTGGCGCCGCTGCTGATGGCATCGGCGGTCGTCACATTGCCGGCGAACAGCAGCTCGAGGACGAACCGGGTGGCGTCCTCCGCGCCGAGCCCGGATGCCGCGATCGTATGGAGAATGGTGGTCTCCTCCTCGACGCCTGCCGCCGCCTCCAGTGCCGGCGTCAGAAGCGCGCCGAACTCCTCGCAGGCCCGTATGAAGCCTTGCAGGTCGGGTGAGTAGGTGAGGAAGGCGAGCACCTTCTCCGAGAGCCGCCGCATCTCGGCGGTGTCCGCTTCCGGTACGCCCAGCACCGTGGCGATGACAGCGATGGGCAGCTTGACGGCGAAGTCGGCCACGAAATCGACCTCGTCGCGCCCGCGCAGCCCCTCGATCAGCTCCGTGGACATCGCCCGGATCTGCGGCTCGAAGGGTGCGATCCGGCGGGACGTGAACGCCCTGGCCGCCAGGCGACGGCGCCCGGTGTGTTCCGGTGGATCACTGGTGATCAGATAGAACCCCGTCCTCGTCGGCTCGTTCCCCGGCTCGATCGGCGGGAGTCCGAGCGCGTCGAGAGAGGAGAACGTCTCGACATCACGCAGCACCGCGTCGATGTCGTCGGCCCGAGTGACCATGAAGGCGTTGGCCTCCTCGACGAAGGCCACACCTTGTTCTCGCATTCGGTCATAGAGCGGGTAAGGGCAGCACGAGGCCTCGGGCCCGACGTGGGCAGTACTGTCGTGGCTGGACATGGCTTCCTCCCTGTCCGTGCGGCGGCTCGCCGACATTCCGAGCCTGGGCGCGCGAACCCGAGGCCCGTGGAAAGTCCTGACCGGCCATGCTGCATGGACTCGGCTTGAGAGACCACAGCAGTGACCGTTGAACGAACACCGTCTGCGGAGCTTCGTACAGGTCGCGGCGCCTCGTTGTTCACTGGATGAACAGTGGCGTTGCGCGGGCCGGACGGCCTTCGGATACTCGCGTGGCAGTGCTTGCCGCGAGTCGGCGGCCGGCCGTCACCAGGGGACACCGACGTGATCATCCAAGACGAAGAGCAGCTCACCGCAGCGGTACTTGCCGAGACGGAGCGGGCCGGCGACCCGCGCGTCAAGGAGATCGTCCAGGCTCTGGTGCGGCACCTGCACGACTTCGCCCGCGAAGTACGGCTGACCGAGAAGGAGTTCGATGCCTCTCTCGACATCGTGACGAGGCTGGGGCGGCTCACCACGTCCAGTCACAACGAAGTCAGGCTGATGGCGGGCTCGCTGGGTTTGTCGACGCTGGTCTCCCTGATGAACAACGGCACCGAGGACGATCCGACCTCGGCGAACCTGCTCGGCCCGTTCTGGCGCCAGGGCAGTCCGAGGATGGACAACGGCGAGTCGATCGTCCGCTCGCCCACCGAGGGACCGCCGCTGTTCTTCTCCGGCCGGATCGTCGACACCGAGGGGAACGCGGTCGCCGGCGCTGAAGTCGACGTCTGGCATGCGTCACCGGCCGGCCTCTACGAGAACCAGGATCCCGAGCAGGCCGAGTGGAATCTCCGCGGGAAGTTCTTCAGCGACGCGGAAGGGGTCTTCGCCTTCCGCAGTATCAAGCCTTCCGGTTACCCGATACCCACGGACGGGCCCGTGGGCGATCTCCTGGCCGCGCTGAAGCGCCATCCCTTCCGGCCGGCCCATCTCCATGCGCTGATCTACAAACCGGGTTACAAGACCATCGCCTCCCAGCTCTACAGCCACGACGACCCCATTCTGGAGACCGACGCGCAGTTCGGCGTCGTACAGCGCCTCATCGGTACCTATGAGCGCCACGAGAACGAGCCGGCGCCGGACCCGGACGTGACCGAGCCCTGGTACAGCCTCGAGTTCACCTTCGTCGTCGAGCCGGGTGAGGCATGGCTGCCGACCCCGCCCGTGTCGGCCCAAGCGCGACACAAGCCGGACAGCGCGTGACGCGACCGAGAGGAACCCAGTGATCACCGAAGCAGAACGTCGCGCGGCCGCGGCTGCCCTCATACAGGCCGACCGCGATCGGCGACCGATCACCCAGCTCAGCCACACCTATCCCGATCTCGAGATCGTCGACGCCTATGCCATCCAGCAACTCTGGGCGGCGGAGCGTGTGGCGGCAGGCGCCCGGCTCGTCGGACACAAGATCGGACTGACGTCCCGCGCCATGCAGATGGCCTCGCAGATGACGGAGCCCGACTACGGCTTCCTCACCGACGACATGGTCGTGGGCGACGGCGCCACTCTCGACGCGGACCGCTACACGAAGCCCAGACTGGAGGTCGAGCTCGCGTTCGTGCTCGGCGCGGACCTGCACGGGCCGAACCTACGCGTCCACGACGTCCTACGGGCGACGGAGTACGTCGTCCCCGCCCTCGAGGTCATCGACTACCGCACCGAGGTGCCGCGTTCGATCACCGACACCATCGCGGACAACGCCGCCGCCGCGGCCATGGTCGTCGGCGGTCGCGTCGTACGCCCGATGGACGTCGACATCCGGTGGGTGGCCGCCACGCTGTCGAAGAACGGGGTGATCGAGGAGTCCGGCGTCTCGGCCGCCGTCATGGGACACCCGGCGGCAGGCATCGCCTGGCTCGGGAACAAGCTCGCCGCGGTCGGCCGGTACCTCGAAGCCGGTCAGCTGCTGCTGTCGGGCTCGTTCACCCGACCCGTCTCGGTCGAACCGAACACCGTCATCCACGCCGACTACGGCCCCTTGGGCTCGATCGGGGTGGCGTTCCGGTGACCACGCCCCACCCGCCGACAGGCGCGCCGCAGCCCGCGCCGGGCCGGTGGCCGCTGCCGCCGAACGCGTTCAAGGCGGCGCTTTCCCGGGGCGAGCAGCTGATCGGCATGTGGTGCTCGCTGGCCGACCCGTACCCGGCCGAGATCATCGCCGGCGCTGGCTTCGACTGGCTGCTCCTCGACACCGAGCACTCGCACGCCGATGTCGCGACCGTGCTCTCACAACTCCAGGCGGTCGCCCCATATCCCTGCTCGCCAGTGGTGCGTCCCCCGGTCAACGATCCCGTCGTGATCAAGCGGCTCCTGGACGTAGGCGCGCAGTCGCTGCTGATACCGCAGGTCGAGTCGGCCGAGGAAGCGCGCGCCGCGGTCGCCGCCACCCGCTACGCCCCCCTGGGCGTCCGCGGTGTGGCCGCACTGACCAGGGCCACCCGGTTCGGTCGGGTCAAGGACTACGCCGAGCTGGCACACACCGAACTGTGCGTCCTCGTGCAGGTCGAATCGCGGCACGCCATCGAGCAGATCGAGGCAATCGCGTCCGTCGACGGCGTGGACGGGATCTTCATCGGCCCCAGCGACCTGGCCGCCAGTCTCGGTCACCCCGGAGACCCGAACGCGCCGAGCGTCATCGCGGCGGTGGAGGAGGCAATCGGACGCGTGCGCGCGACGGACAGACCGGCCGGCGTGCTGACGACCAACCCCACGTTCGCGCGACGGTGCATCGACCTCGGGACCACGTTCACCGCGGTCGGTGTGGACGTGGGCCTGCTGGCACGCGGCGCCGACGCCCTCTCCCGGAGCTTCACGCGGCAGATCCCGGAGACTGCCGCTCCACCCGCCGCGAACCAGTCCCCGGAGGGCCGCTGACACCGGAGCAGGAGCGCCACCCGCTGCCCTCCGGAGCCGCTGCGCGCCCGGCCGACGGGATTCGACGCCGCAGGTGCGAACGAGACCCGCCGCCCGTACGGCTGACTCGCCGTCCCCTTCGCCCTCGCCGACACCGCCCGCGGATGGTGGCTCCGCCCTCGTGGCCGGCGAGCGGTCAGGCCACCTTTTCCCAGGTGCCCTGACCGTCGAGGTAGAAGTCCTCTCCGACCATCAGACCGTCGCGGAACGGGATGACGATGGCCTGCCTCGCCGTGAGCACGAACACGTCGTCGGCCGTTCCCCCGTCCGGCAGGGGCACGCCCGCCTCGGCCAGCGCCGTACCAGGCAGCCGAAGTCGCGTGTAGCCGTCCCAGGCGATGGCGTCGTCGCTGACGAAGAAGTGCTCGACCTCGACTTCGAGGCTGTCCATCGCCAGCATGCCGTTGGCCATGTTCTCCAGGTAGTTCGCGCGCACCGTGTCCCTGTCGGCGACCCGCCCGCCCCGCTGCTCGATCGCGACGGGGTCGCCGTAGCAGTGGTAGACGCAGTCCTCCACCGGTGTTGCCATGGTCCGGCGTGAGCCAGGGCGACCGGCAGAGACTCTCGGAAATTCTTCCGCGCTGCCCGGAGTTGGAGGCTGTCACCGGACATGTCCGATCCTTCGCTGTCACGATGGCCGCCCACAGCGCGGACCGACTGCCCCAGTGGATCGCCGACGCCCGCACGGACGAGAGCCACGGACTGCGGAACTTCGCCGACGGCCTCCTGAAGTGAGGGACATCGAGGTCCTGAAGGGACAGATGGCGGGTCGTGGACATCCCCGCTCCGTAAGCGAGTTCCTCTCGTTGCCACAGACCGCCGACAACACAGAGTCACACAGGCGGTGCGCCGCGAGAAGCGCTCCACCGGGCGCAACCGTAACGAGGAGTGGTCGCTGCTGACCGCCACGGCCGGCGACCTGGACCTGAAGAACCCGCGTCTCAAGCCGGGTTGCGGCCGATGAAGAACTCGCGGAACGGGTCCGTGCTCGGTTCGAGACCGGCGTCGACGAGGCCCTTGCGCAGGGCGTTCATCTGGGCGTCGTGAATGCGCTGGGTGGGCATGCGCAGGGGGCCTCCGTTGTAGCCCTGGAGCCAGCCCTGGAACTTCCATGCCTGGCGGTTGATGAACGCGCCGCCGTGCAGGGCCGGGGCGAGCCCCGACTTGATCTTGCGGGCCGGGTGGAGCTGCCAGTAGATCTCGGCGGCGTCGTCGTACTTGCCCTCCCGCAGCAGCTGGAAGACCCGCGGGATCATCGGACCGTAGTACTCGTGGTCGCTGGTCGCGGAGAACTGGATCGGCATGATCTGCGACAGCGGGATCAGCTCGCCCTCGATGGGCATCGAGATGACGACCTCGTCACCGAAGAGCCGGTGGCACTCGATGACGCTCTGGATGCTGGGGAAGCCACCCTCGGCCTTGATGGCGACGATGTTGGGGCAGTCGTCGATGAGCCGCCGGATCAGGCGTACGGGGATGTCGGAGGGGTGGATACGCGGGCTGAAGCCCCACAGGTACATCGGGAAGAGCATGACGCCGAGGTTCGTCGCGTCGCAGACGGCCTTGGTGTAGTCGTAGATCTCCTGCTCGGTCTCGGGGTAGAAGTTCGGCGGGTACGACAGCAGCACCAACTCGGCGCCCGCCTCCTCCGCGCCCTTCACGGCCTCGATGTTCTGCTCCAGGTCGCCCCAGCTGGCGTGGTGGGTGAGCAGCAGCCGGTCGCCCGCCTCGTCCTTGATGATGCGCAGGAAGTCCAGGTACTCGGGAAGCTGGATGGAGACCTCCGAGACGCCGAGGGTGCCCATGAAGCCGTGCTCGACGGCGAGGCGGGTGTCGTGGCGGATCGCCTTCTCGTTGATCGCCTTCAGGTCGGCGGTGAAGGACGGGATGGTGCAGTTGACGACGCCGACGAGGTTCTCGCGTGCCCAGTCACGGGCTTCGGCGCGGGTGTAGCGGGCCATGCTGTGCTCCTCGGGTGTGATTCAGACGGATTCGGGGGCCGCAGCGGCGGCGGGGGACCTCGCGCCTTCCCAGGCGAGGTACTTGAGCTCCAGGAACTCCTCAAGGCCGTAGACCGAGCCCTCGCGGCCGAGACCGGACTGCTTGACCCCGCCGAAGGGGGCGGTCTCGTTGGAGATCAGGCCGGTGTTGATGCCGACCATGCCCGCCTCCAGGGCGGCGGCGACACGCCAGACGCGTTCGGCGTCCTTTGTGAACAGGTAGGCGGCGAGGCCGAATTCGGTGTCGTTGGCCATGCGGACGGCGTCGCTCTCGTCGGTGAACCGCACCAGCGGGGTCACCGGGCCGAAGGTCTCCTCGCGGGTGACGGCCATCCCGGCGGTGACACCGGTCAGCACGGTCGGCTCGTAGAAGAGGCCGCCCCGCGCGTGGCGCCTGCCGCCGTGCAGGACCACGGCCCCGTGGGCGACGGCGTCGGCGACATGGGACTCCACCTTCACCACCGCGTCCTCGTCGATGAGCGGGCCCTGCTGGACGCCCTCCTCGAAACCGTCGCCGACGGCGAGGGCGGCGACCCGTTCGGCGAGCCGCTCCGCGAACGCGTCGTGGATCCCGTCCTGGACGTAGACACGGTTGGCGCTGATGCACGCCTGACCGGTGTTGCGGTACTTGGTGGCGATCAGGCCCTCGACCGCCTCGTCGAGATCGGCGTCGTCGAAGACGAGGACGGGCGCGTTGCCGCCCAGCTCCATCGACGCCTTCTTCACCGTCCGCGCCGTCTGGGCCAGCAGCAGCCGGCCGACCTCCGTGGAGCCGGTGAAGGTGATCTTGCGGACCAGTGGGTTGCCGGTCAGCTCGGGGCCGATCTCGCGCGGATCACCGGTGACCACGTTGAACACGCCCGACGGGATGCCCGCCCGTTCGGCGAGTTCGGCGAGTGCCAGGGCGGTCAGAGGGGTCTGCTCGGCGGGCTTGAGGACCATCGTGCAGCCCGCGGCGAGCGCGGGCCCCGCTTTGCGGGTGATCATCGCGGCGGGGAAGTTCCACGGGGTGATCGCCGCGCACACCCCGACCGGCTCCTTCAGGACGACGATTCTGCGCGAGGCCTCCGGCGCCTCCATCACATCACCCCGGATGCGCTTGGCCTCCTCGGCGAACCATTCCAGGAACGACGCCGCGTAAGCGACCTCGCCGACGGCCTCCGCGTACGGCTTGCCCTCCTCCAGGACGATCAGCCGCGCCAGGTCCTGCGCGTGCTCGGTGACCAGGTCGAACCACCGCCGCAGCAGCCGGGACCGCTCCTTGGCCGGGCGGGACCGCCAGGCCGGGAGCGCGCGGTGGGCCGCGTCGATCGCGGCGGCCGTGCGCGCCCGGTCGAGGAGCGGCACCTCGGCCAGCAGGTCGCCGGTGGACGGGTTGTGCACGGCGAGGGTGGCGTCGGTGGTGATCCAGGTGCCGTCGACGTATGCGGCGGTCCTCAGCAGGGACGGGTCGTCGAGTTCTCGGCGCACGGCGTCGCTCATGGTGCTGCTCACTTCGATATGGGGGAGATGGTGACGGGCAGTTCGGTGCCCAGGGACAGTTCGGCGGCCCGCCGGGCGCACATCGCGGCGACGGCGAGGTCCTGCGCCGCCGAACCGACGGACTTGTAGATCACGACCGCGTCCGGATCGTCCGCCGGCCGGCCGGGCGCGCGGCCGGAGACGACGTCGGCGAGCGGGACCACCCGGCCCGTGAGGTCGACGCCCGCCTTCCGTGCCGCGATCAGGTCTCCCGTGTCCTCGGCGACCTCGTCGGCCATGTCGGCGACGATCACCGTGGCGTGGGCCAGCACCTCGGTCGCCAGTTCGCGCTGTTCGGGGAGGGTGGACCCGATCGACACGACGGTGACGCCGGCCGGCACCTCCCGCAGGGTCGGCTGCTCGTCCCGGGAGCGGGCCGCGCAGATCACCAGACCGGCATCGGCGACGGCCGCCCCGGGGCTCTCCGCGGTGGCGAGCGGCAGCCCCAGATCGGCGAGTTCCCGGGTGAACCGGTCGCGGCTGGCCGGGTTGGGGCTGAACACCGTGACAGAGGACAGCGTGCGGACCGCCGCCAGGGCACGGACGTGGTTCTGCGCCTCGAAGCCGGAGCCGATCACCCCGACGCGCAGGGGGCCGGCGGGGGCCAGCAGGTCGGCGGCGAGCGCCGAGGTGGCGGCGGTACGGAAGCCGGTGACGGAGTTCCCGTCCAGGAGCGCCGTCAGCTCCATGCTCTCCTGGTCGAACAGTGAGATCAGATACGAGGCGCGCCGGTGCCGGGGTGAGGCGGCGATCAGCTTGGCCCCCATGGGGCTGCCGTCGCCCGGCACACCGCTGAGCGTGCGCAGCCACAGGCCGTCTCCGCGGGCCATCGCGCGGGGCGGGAAGCGAGCCCCGTCGGGCGGTGCGGCGTAGGCGTCCCGCAGTGCCGTGATGGCGGCGGCCCAGTCGAAGGCGGCTCTGACGTCGGCGTCGGTGAGGAAGAGGGTCATCTCGGGGCTCCCTGCGGCGGGAAGGGGCGGGCAAGGGGAGGGGATCAGCAGGCGGCCGTACGGGCGTCGGTGTGCAGCGGCGCGCCGGTGCGGGCGCGGATGTCCTCGACGGTGACCCCGGGGGCCGTCTCGACGAGCGCGAGGCCGTCCGGCGTGACGTCCAGGACGCCGAGGTCGGTGATGACCCGGTGCACGCACCGCTCGCCGGTCAGCGGCAGGGTGCACTCCCGGACGATCTTGGGGGTGCCGTCCTTGGCGGTGTGATCCGTCAGGACGATGACGCGCCGGGCACCGTGGACGAGGTCCATGGCGCCACCCATGCCCTTGACCATCTTCCCGGGGATCATCCAGTTGGCCAGATCACCGGCGGCAGACACCTGCATGGCGCCCAGGACGGCGGTGTCGATGTGCCCGCCGCGGATCATCCCGAAGGACAGCGCCGAGTCGAAGAAGCTCGCGCCGGGCAGGACGGTGACGGTTTCCTTGCCGGCGTTGATGAGGTCGGGGTCGACCTCGTCCTCGGTGGGGTAGGGCCCGGTGCCGAGGATGCCGTTCTCGGAGTGCAGGACGACGTGCACGTTGGCCGGCAGATGACCGGGGATCAGGGTCGGCAGGCCGATGCCGAGGTTGACGTAGGAGCCGTCGGTGAGTTCGGCGGCGGCACGGGCGGCCATCTGGTCGCGGGTCCAGGGCATCAGGAACGTACCGTCCTCTTCTCGATTTCCTTGTCGGCGGCCTCTTCGGCGGTGAGCGCGACGACCCGCTGGACGTAGACGCCGGGCAGGTGGACCTCGTCGGGAGCCAGCTCGCCCGGCTCGACCAGTTCCTCCACCTCGGCGACGGTGATCCGGCCGGCCATGGCGGCGAGGGGGTTGAAGTTCGCGGCGGCCCCGCGGAAGCGGAGGTTGCCGTGCCGGTCACCGCGCCAGGCCCGCACGAGGGCGAAGTCGGTGGTGATGCCGTGCTCCAGGACATGCGTACGGCCGTGGAAGTCGCGGGTCTCCTTGGGCGGGGAGGCGAGAGCGACCGAGCCTCCCCCAGACGACGTCCGGGAGGTGCCCCCAGCCGCGTACCGCCAGGGAAGTCCGCCCTGGGCGACCTGGGTGCCGACGCCCGCCGGGGTGTAGAAGGCGGGGATGCCCGCGCCGCCCGCGCGCAGCCGCTCGGCGAGGGTGCCCTGCGGAACCAGTTCCACCTCCAGCTCGCCGGACAGGTACTGGCGGGCGAACTCCTTGTTCTCGCCGACGTAGGAGCCGGTCACCCGGGCGATGCGGCCCGCGGCCAGGAGAACGCCGAGACCGCGGCCGTCGACTCCGCAGTTGTTGGAGACGACCTCCAGACCGCCCGCGCCCTGCGCGTACAGAGCCCGGACGAGGACTTCGGGTACGCCACTGAGCCCGAAGCCACCCACGGCCAACGAAGAGCCGTCCGGAATATCGGCGACGGCCTCGGCGGCGCCGCCCTGGACTTTGTTCACGTGCGGAGGTCCTTTCAAGTGGTGATGCCGCGCACCGGGTTCGGCTCGGTGCGCGGGGCGGGCACGAAGTCGTCGTACGGCTGACCGTCGGTCGCCCCGAAGCGGACGGCGCCTGCGCCGGCGTATCCGGTGCCCACGTCACCGAACGCGGCGACGGCCTGCCCGTGCCGCCCGGGACCGGGCCGCCTCACGCGGCGCCTCCCGGCAGCAGCGCGTCCGAGACGGACTTGACGCCGCCGTGGGCGGTCATACCGCCGTCCACGGGGATCTCGGCGCCCGTGATGAAGGACGCCTCGTCCGACAGCAGGAAGACCACGAGCGGGGCCACCTCGTCGACGCTCCCGGTGCGGCCGAGCGGGGTCTCGCGGATGTTGGAATCGCGGAAGACGGGGGCCGCCGAGGCTGTCATCCCGGTCTCGATGAAGCCCGGGTGGATCGTGTTGACGCGGATGCCGCGTGGGCCGAGTTCCAGCGCGGCCGTCCTCGACAGGCCACGCAGCGCCCACTTGCTGGACGTGTAGGCGACCGGGTAGTGGGCGGTGAGGGCGGCCGAGGAGCCGACGTTGACGACGGCGGAGCCGGGCGGCATCAGCGGGGTGAGGTGCTGGATGCCGAGCAGGGGGCCGATGACGTTGACCGCGTGGACGCGGGCCATGTCCTCGGGCCGGACCTCACCGACGCGTGCGCGCCAGGTGACGCCCGCGTTGTTGACCAGTCCATGCACCTGACCGTACGACTCCCGCAGTTCGGCGGCGAGTTCGGCCCACTGCCGCTCGTCGGTGACGTCGAGGCGGCGGCACCCCTCGGCGGGTTCGACGTCGGTGGCGATGACACGGGCGCCCTCGCGGGTCAGGGCCTCGGCCTCGGCGGCACCCTGGCCCCGGGCCGCTCCGGTCACCACCACGACCTTGCCCAGCAGACGCTCGGGGTGGAAGTCGCTCATGGCCGCTCCCGGGAGCGACGCCGGCCTGCAGGGAGCGGTACGGGTTCGGAGCCGGGGGCGACGGTGTTGGTGAGGCTGCCGATGCCCTCGACGGTGAGGGTGACGGTGTCGCCGGGCTTGAGCGGCGGCGGGGTCCGCTCCCCGCGTACGCCCCACAGTTCGGCGAGACAGCCGCCGTTGCCGCAGGTGCCCGAGCCCAGGACGTCACCTGGGACGACCCGGGTGCCCCGGGAGGCGTAGGCGACCATCTCCTCGAAGGTCCAGCTCATGTTGGACAGCAGGTCCGTGCCGACGACCTCCCCGTTGACCTCGGCGGTCAGCGCCAGGCGCAGAAAGCCGTCGGCCTCGCGGTACGGCTCCAGTTCGTCGGCGGTGACCAGGTACGGGCCGAGGGTGGTGGCGGTGTCCTTGCCCTTGCAGGGGCCGAGACCGACCTTCATCTCGGCGGACTGGAGGTCGCGCGCCGACCAGTCGTTGAAGACCGTGTAGCCGAGAATGTGCTCACGGGCCTGCTCGGGGGTGAGATCGCGGCCCTCGCGGCCGATGACGGCGGCGACCTCCAGTTCGAAGTCCAGGACCTGGGACCCCGGGGGCACGGGAATGTCTTCGTACGGCCCGAACACGGCGTGGGGGTTGGTGAAGTAGAAGGTCGGCGCGGTGTACCAGGCGTCCGGAACCCCGCTCGCCCCGTCGACCGAGCGGCGTACGCCCTCGACGTGTTCCTCGAAGGTGACGAAGTCCCGTACGGAGGCAGGCTGGAGCGGCGGCAACAGCCGCACCTGGGAGACATGCGGTCCGGCTGGGGCGTCGAGGGCCGTGGCCCCCGCCTCCGGGAGCGCGTCGGCCGCGATCAGCTCGGTGAGGGTGCGCTCGCCGGGGACCGGGTGGAGGCGGCCGTCCTCGCCGACGACGGCGACCTGGCGCCGGTGGCGGTGCTCGTACGCGGCGAAACGCATGTGCGGCTCCAGACTCGGGATTGCGGGGTTCTCGGGGGATGGGGGGCCGGGGGCGCGGATGCCGGGTCAGGGCAGGGACAGGGCCGACGCGCCCCCGGAGTGCGGGGTGGGGATCAGACCGGCGGGGCGACGAACACCCCGCGGTCGACGTCGTTGAACGACTCCTTGGCGACGAGTTCGTTCATGGGGTTGGCAGTGCCCCACTGGTCGGAGACCTCGGGCTGGGAGAAGTCGTAGACATGGGGGTGCCAGGTGTCCTCGTCGAGGATCTCCAGCTCGGTCGTGTACTCGACGGTGTTGCCGTGCGGGTCGAGGAAGTAGGTGAAGGTGTTGTCGCCGGCCGTGTGCCGGCCGGGTCCCCAGACCTTGTGGGCGCCGGAGCGGATCACCCGGCCGGAGCCGCGCATGTACTCGTCTATGCCGCGCATCTCGAAGGAGACGTGGTGCAGGGCGGTATGCGGGCCCTGCGCGATCGCCATGGAGTGGTGCTGGTTGGAGATCCGCATGAAGTGCATGACCTCGCCCATGTGCGGCGATTGGAGGGTGTCGGTGAGCCGGAAGCCCAGGTGGCGCTCGTACCACTCTCGGGTGAGGTTCAGATCGGGGGAGTTGAGGACGACGTGCGACAGCTTGACCGGGATGGACTCCTTCTCCTCGATCCTGCGGTGCTGCCGGGCGGCGACGTCGGCGGAGACCTCGATGGTGCGGCCGTCGACGTCGAAGAAGCGGAAGCCGTAGCCGCCGCCGGGGGTGTCGACCTTCCCCGGCTGCGAGATCAACTGGACGCCGTCGGCGAGGAACCGCTCGGCGAGGGTGTCCACGTCGGCCGCCGAGGCGGCGCCGTACGAGACGAGATCGAGGCGCTTCTCCTCGGCCCTGCGCAGCCGTACGACGTACTGCTCGGGGGAGCCCTCGGCGGCCAGGAAGGAGATGCCGGAGTCCTCGGCGACCTTGGTCAGGCCCCAGACGCCGGAGTAGAAGTCGAGTTGTTTGTCGTAGTCGGGCACGGCGAGGTCGACGTGGCGCAGATGGGTGAGCAGGCGGTCGCTCATGGGGGTTCCCTTTCAGGCGAGGTCGAGCAGGGCGGCGGCGTTGCCGCTCCGCACCGCGTGGAAGTCGGCTTCGGACAGACGGGCGGCGCGCAGTGCCCCGACGGGGTCCTCGGTGCCCATGTCGAAGGGGAAGTCGGAGCCGAGCAGGACCCGGTCGGCGCCCACGACGCGGATCAACTCCCGCAGCACGTGCGGGTCGTGGACCAGGGAGTCGAAGTGGAGCCGCTTGAGGTAGCTGCTGGGCAGATGGGCGCAGTCCGGGCCCGCGTCGGAGCGGGCGGACCAGGCGTGGTCGGCGCGGCCGATGTGGGTGGGGAGATAGCCGCCGCCGTGCGCCGCGATCAGCTTCAGGTCCGGGTGGCGGTCCAGGACCCCGGAGAAGATGAGGTGGGACAGCGCGACGGCGTTCTCGGTGGGCTGGCCGACGGTGTTGGACAGGTACCACCGGTCGAGCCGCTCGTCGAGCGTGCAGCCGAACGGGTGCAGGAAGAGAATCGCCCCGGTCTCCTCGGCCCGCCGCCACAAGGGCTCGTACGCCGGGTCCGACAGCTCGCGGCCCGGGGCGTGACTGGAGATCTCCAGGCCCAACAGCCGCTGTTCCAGGGCGTGTTCGAGTGCTGGGACGGCCAGGCTGGGGTGGTGCAAGGGGACCAGGCCGAGCCCCTTGAGCCGGTCCGGAGCGGCCGAACAGTGCGCCGCCGTCGCCTCGTTGGCCAGTCGGCAGAGGTTTTTGGCGGTCGTCTCGTCCGTCCAGTGGTGGTAGTGCGACGGGGACGGGCTGACCAGCTGTATGTCGACGCCCTGGGCGTCCATCGCGGCCAGCCGCACTCCGGCGTCGGTGAGCCGGGGTATCCGCCGGCGCACCATGGGCCCGTTGACGGCGAGCGCGGCCGGTCCGTTGCGGCGGGCGTCGAGCGCCCTCGCCTCGGCCAGGCCCGGCAGACCGTCCACCAGCGCCTCGACCTCGGGCAGGAGGACATGGGCGTGCACATCGACCGTGGGACGGGGGCGGCTGGTCACGGCAGCTCCCTGAGCATGGTCGCCATACGGTGGACCAGGCCTGGCACATCGGCGTCGCGCACCCCGTCGAGCTGCCACTGCCCGATCTGCACGGAGGCCTCCACCACCGCGCGCACCCGCCGGATCCGGCGCTCGTAGTACTTCAGCAGCAGCTGGTCGTCCCACGTGTCGGTGCCGGTGAGCAGCTCGGCGAGGACGAGCGCGTCCTCCAGGGACATCGCGGCGCCCTGGGCGATGGTGGGTGGGCAGCAGTGGGCCGCGTCGCCGATCAGCACGACCCGGCCGCGATGCCAGGAGCCCTCCACCAGCATCCGGTCGAACCACGTGTAGTTGACCTTCGCCGGATCGTCGATGTGCTCGACGATCTCCGTCCAGTGGCCGCCGTACCCCTTCAGAAGACGGCGCATCTCGTCGGCGTGGCTCTCGGGGGGCAGGGACGCACGGTCGCGGTTGGCCTCGACGACATAGGCGTAGATGGTGTTCCGGCTGGTGGGGCAGTAGCCGACGATGTAGGCGTTGCCGCCGTAGGTGAGGTCGGTGCGCTCCAGGCCCTCGGGACGAGGAGCAGCGATGCGCCAGATTGCCATGCCGGTCGGCACCGGACGGTCGGGGATGCCGATCGCGGCCCGGGTGGTCGACCCCATGCCGTCCGCCGCGATCACCAGGTCGTAGCGGCCCTCGCTGCCGTCGGTGAAGCGCACCCGTACGCCGTCGGTGTCCTGGTCGAGGGTCTCGACGCGGACACCGAGGCGCACCGAGGCACCGCTCGCCCGGACGGCGTCGATGAGGATCCGCTGCAACTGGGGGCGCTGCATGCCCATGGTGGCGGGCAGGTCGTCTCCACCGGTGCGGATGTCCTCGGCGACATGCAGGACGGTGCCGTCCGGCGCGGTGATGCCGAGCGATCCGAATCCGAATCCGGACGCCCGCACCTGCTCCCACACGCCCAGTTCACGCAGGACCCGCAGGGCGTTGCCCTGCACGGTGATGCCGGAACCCGCGGTGGCGTTCCAGTCCTCCCTTCCCTCGATGAGGTCCACGGTCAGTCCGGCCCGGCGCAGCAGGATCGTGACGGCGTTGCCGGCCGATCCGCCGCCGACGACCAGGACGGTACGGGGTGATCTCAGGGATGTGCTCTGGGGTGTGTTCATGGGGGAACTCCTGCGTTCCTCTGGTAGCGCGATGCGCTGGGCTACTTGACGGCGATGGGGTTGACCGGGGAGCCGACGGCGCCGGTGATGGGCAGGGGAGCGGCGGTGAGCCAGAACTCGTACACCCCGTCCTCGGCGCAGTCCGCGGCGAGCGCGTCGAGATCCCACATCTCGCCGATCAGCAGGCCCGTGTTGGGGATGACGACCTGGTGCAGGGGCTGGAAGGCGTGCTCGAACTCGTTGGGCCGTACCTCGAAGCCCCAGGTGTCGGTGGCGATCGCGGCGATCTCGGTGCGGTGCAGCCAGCCGGCCGTGGTGAACGACAGGCCGGGCGCGGGCCCGCCCGCGTAGTCGCCCCAGCCGTCGCGCCGGGCGCGGGCGAGCTGTCCGGTGCGGACGAGGACGATGTCACCGCGGCCCACGGCCACCCCGTGCGCCTGTGCGGTCGCGGTCAGATGCTCCTCGGTGATGGCGAACCCGTCGGCCAACTCGCCGTCGAAGCCAAGGACTTGGCCGACGTCGAGGAGTACACCGCGTCCCGCCACGTACGGCGCCATGTGCTCGATGCCGGTGACGAGGTCGCCGTCGGAGGTGACGACCTTCTCGGCCGCCCGCCCGTTCCACGCTTTGCCGTGGTCGAAGATGTGCCCGAGCCCGTCCCACTGCGTGGAGCACTGCAACGGCATCGCGATCACGTCGTCGGCGCCACCGATGCCGTGCGGGAAGCCCTGGTTGCCGAGCGCCGCGTCGGTGCCGGTGTCCAGCATGGTGTGCACGGGGTTGGTGCGCCGGCGCCAGCCCTTCTGCGGCCCGTTCATGTCGAACCGCTGCGACAACGAGAAGCTCGCACCCCGCCGGACGAGCGCCGCGCCCTCGCGCCGCTTGGCCGCGTCGAGGAAGTTCAGCGTGCCGAGCACATCGTCCTCGCCCCAACGCCCCCAGTTGGAGTACGCCTTGGCGGCCTCGGCGATCGCGCCCTCGGGGTCGTCCCGGTTCACTCGGACTCCCCGGCACATCGGGTGCGCTGCGTGCCGAGGCCGGTGATGGACGCCTCCATCACGTCGCCGTCGCACAGCAGCCGTCCCCAGTGGATGCCGTTGCCCGCCGGACTGCCGGTCAACACCAGGTCGCCGGGCAGGAGCCGGGCGGTCTGCGAGATGTACGACACCAGCCGCGCGACCCCGAACAGCATGTCCTTGGTGAACTCGTCCTGCATGGTCTCACCGTTGAGCTTCAGCGTGACCCGCAGATCACCCGGGTCGGCGACCGATCCGGCCGGCACGATCCAGGGCCCGAGTGGGGTGAAGCCGGGGGCGTTCTTGGAGCGCAGCCAGTCGGTCCCGATGGCCTTCATGTCCCGGCGGAAGACGCCGGCCCGGTCGGTGAGGTCGTTGGCGATCGCGTACCCGGCGACATGCTCCAGGGCCTCCTCGACGGACACCCGATGAGCGGTCCTGCCGATGACGGCCGCCAACTCCAGTTCCCAGTCAGGCTGTTCGGCCCAACCGGGGAGGACGACATCGTCGTAGGGGCCGGTGATCGCGCTCGGCAGACCGATGAAGACGTACGGCAGGTCCTCCGCCGCCCGCCGGTCCATCACCGCGGCGATCTCCGCACGCGCCTCCTCGACCGACCGGGGGTCGTCGGGCGAGCGGTGGGCGACCTCCAGGTCGATCACGTGCTGCCGGTAGTTGGCCCCGGACTGGAAGATCTGCCGGGGCTCGATCGGCGCGTGCACCCGCAGACCCTCCAGGGGCTGCCAGGCGGCCGTGTCGTCCCCGGCAAGGGCGTGCAGGCGAGGCAGTGTCCCGGCCCAGTCCTCCAGGAGCGCGCGGGTGGTCGGCTGCCGCTCACCGAGGACGGCGCGCAGGTCGAGGGCGCGGCCGTCCGGTGTGACGAGAGCGGGAAACGGGACCCCGTCAGAGGCCGAGAGAGTACCGAGGGCGAAAGGTCCGGTGAAAGGGACGGACGCGGCTGCGGGTTTCACGAACGTGTCCTCCTGATTGCGACAGGACTAATCTGGCCGCAGCCTTAGAGATAAGGGAAATCGATTATCTGGATGACGGTCATCCGTCAGACTTATCGCGTCGCCGTTTTTCGCACGCTGGAGTGAGCCCGCCGTGAACCTGGCAAGCCTTGATCTCAATCTGGTCGTCGCCCTGCGCGCCCTGCTGGAAGAACGCAACGTCACCAGGGCGGGCCGGCGCATCGGTCTGAGCCAGCCCGCGATGAGCGGCGCGCTGTCCCGCCTGCGCAGACACTTCGACGACGACCTGCTCGCCCGCGTCGGCGGCCACTACGAACTGACTGCCCTCGGCCAGGTCCTGCTCGACCGCACCTCCACCGCCTGCGAGCTGCTGGAACGCCTCTTCACCAGCCAGGCCGACTTCGATCCGGCGGTCGAGTCCCGCGAATTCACCCTGGGCGTCAGCGACTACTCGGTGGCCGTCTTCGGGGGCGATTTCACACGGATCCTCGACCGTGAGGCACCCGGCATCCGCGTGCGCTTCGTCCAGGTCCCGGCCGGCATCACCGAGACGGCCGGCGCCGTACTGAGCACCCTGGACGGTGTGATCGTGCCGCACGGCCTCATCAGGGACTTTCCCGCCACCGAGCTGTACGAGGACGGCTGGGTCTTCCTCGTCGCCGAGGACAACCCCGAGGTGGGCGACCATCTCTCCCACGACGACCTGGCGCGGCTGCCGTGGGTGACGTACCTGCGCGCCTACGACAGCCCGGCCATCCGCCAACTCGGCACCCTCGGCATCGAACCGCGGGTGAGTGTCTCCGTCGACAGTTTCACGGTGCTGCCCTTCCTGATCGCCGGCACCCGCCGGATCGCCCTCGTCCCGGCGCTGCTCGCCGAACGTCTTCGCGGGATCGCGGCGGTGCGGGTCATGGCACCGCCCTACGAGACCGTCCCCCTGCGAGAGGCGCTGTGGTGGCACCCCGTCCACACCCACGACGCCGGGCACACCTGGCTGCGCGACACGGCGGCCCGCGCCGCGTCGGCCGTACGGGCGCGCCCCATCCGCAGCACGGATGACGAGGATCCGGCAGTTCGATCACGCGAGGGGTAGGCGCGGGGTGAGGCCTGGCTCATAGTCGGGTGCAGTCCCCGACGCCCGCTGTCCCGGGCGTGCTCACTCGGGTGCTCAGGCGCCCCGCTGCGTGGACAAGCCGCAGCGGCTCGGCGTCGCACCCCCGCCGCCACCTGTGGAGTCCGGCATGTCCAGATCCGTTTCCCCGCCCGCGTCCGCCGCAGACGGTCTCCGCCCGAGCGCCGAGGGTGCGGGGCCGCTGCGCGCCGTGCTCCTCATGGCGGGCAGCTGTCTGCCTGTGCTGGGCGCCGTCCTGCTCGCGCCGATCCTGCCGAAGATGCAGGAGCACTTCTCGGCCGTGCCCGGCGCGAAAGCCCTCGTCCCGGTCGTCCTGACCGTCCCTGCCCTGGCCCTGGCCCTGCTGGCCCCCTTCGCGGGCGTCATCGTGGACCGCCTCGGCCGGGTCCGGCTGCTGGTCTGGGCGACGGCGCTGTACGCGCTGCTCGGCACCGCCCCGCTGTGGCTGGACTCGTTGGGCGCCATCGTGATCAGCCGGGCGCTGCTCGGCATCGTCGAGGCGGGCATCATGACCTGCTGCATCACGCTGATCGGCGACTACTACAGCGGCCGGCAACGCGAGCGCTATCTGGCCCTGCAGACCATGTGTGCCTCCGTCTCCGCCACCGCGTTCTTCGTGATCGGCGGCGCCGCCGGCTCGGCGGGCTGGCGCGCCCCCTTCTGGATCTACGCCGTGGGTCTGCTGCTGGCCCCCACCATGGCGCTCACCCTGTCCCGGCCCCGGCCGGGAGGCGTCACGGCGCCCGTGGAAGAAGCCACGGGCGAGAAGACGCCGTTCCCCGTGCGCCGGCTGGCGGGCATCTGCGCACTCACCGTGTTCGGCGCGATGGTCTTCTACACCGTGCCCGTCGAGATGTCCTACCTGCTCGACGACCTCGGCGTGAAGTCCACCGGCGTCATCGGCCTGGCCACCGCGGTCGCCAGCGCCGCCACCGTGGCCGGTTCCGTCGCCTTCACGAGAGTCTCCGGCGACCCGGCCGCCAGACTGCCCCTGGTCTTCACCCTGTGCGCGGCCGGCTTTCTGGTGATCGCCCTGGCGAACAGCCCGGCGGTCGTGATCGTCGGCGCGGTGCTCAACTGCCTCGGCACCGGCATGCTGCTGCCCTCGCTGCTCACCATCGCGATGTCCAGGCTGGAGTACGCCGACCGGGGCCGCGGCACCGGACTGTGGCTGTCCGCCTTCTTCGCGGGCGAGTTCATCTGCCCGCTCGTCCTGATCGGCCTGGAATCGGCCATCGGCAGCCTGGCCACCGCCGTCGGCGTCCTCGGCCTCGGCGCGCTTCTGACGGCCGGCGGTCTGCTGCTCGACCGCCGCCGGACGGCGACCCGGCTCGGGGGAGCGGTGTAGCAGCGATTTCGCGGTGGGGAGTGTGACACCGCGGCCGAATGGCTCCGCCCTTGCGCCTGCAAGAGCATCCTCAGCAATTAGCACAAAAAGGAAATACATGAAGGTGTTCATGAGTCAGAGGGGGAGAGTCCGGACTCTCGTCCTGCACGGTGCGGCGGCCGCGCTCACGCTCGCCGGGCTGTCACCCTCCTCAGCCCTGGCAGCGGGCCGAAGCGTCCCGGATTTCGGGCCGAACGTAAGAATCTTCTCCCCAAGCACCCCTGTCGAAGAGATCAACGCCTACCTGCAGTCGATATCGCAGGAAGGCGCCTTCAGCGCGAACCGGCACGCAGTGTTCTTCGAGCCCGGCACCTACGGGAGTGCCGCAGGCGCCGACGACCCCGCGACCGCCACAGGCATCGTCAACGCACAGGTCGGCTACTACACATCGATCGCCGGACTGGGCTCGTCCCCGAAGGACGTCGTCATCAACGGCGCGCTGCATGTCGAGCCGCAGACAGCACCACGCGTCGGGGACATCGCGCTCACGAACTTCTGGCGGTCCTTGGGAGACCTGACCATCAACCCCATTCAGCGCCCCGTGGGGTCGGACGCGGCCAGTGCTCGTCCGCAGGGACTGGAAGACCCCCACACCATGCGGTGGGCCGTGTCACAGGCCACTCCGCTCCGCCGTGTCAACATCGAGGGCAATCTCGACCTCAACGGCAGATACGGCGCTTTCGGGTTCGGGTCCTACCTCGCTGACAGCCGGGTCGGTGGCACCGTCATCAGTGGCGACGGACTGACTGGCAGAGCGCAAGCCCAGTGGTACACGCGCGACAGCCGGATCGGGGGCTGGAACGGCACCGGGGTCAACCTGGTCTTCTCCGGCGTGCAAGGTGCTCCAGCGGGCGACTTCGACCCGGCCGGCACGACCACGCTCTCCCGGACGCCCCTCTCGCGGCAGGCGCCGTTCCTGTTCCTGGACCACAACCGGTACACGGTCTTCGCCCCCTACGCGAGGACCGCCACCGCGGGAGCGAACTGGTCAACCGCGCAGAACGCCGGCCGGCGGATCCCGATCGACCGCTTCTACATCGCCAGGCCCACCGACACCGCGGAGACGATCAACCGGGCGCTGGCCTCCGGAAGGAATCTGCTGCTCACCCCGGGCGTCTACTCCCTCGATGCGCCGATCCGCGTTTCGCGTCCGAACACGGTGGTCATGGGGCTCGGCTACGCCACGCTCACCCCGACCAGCGGGACCGCCGCCCTGGAGATCGGTGACGTCGACGGAGTGGTCGTCTCCGGCGTCACTGTGGACGCCGGTCCCGTCCGCTCCAACGTCCTGGTCCGCGTGGGCACACCGGGCGGGCACGGCAGACATGGCGGACACAGTGGACACGCCGCCGACCCGACGACGTTCCACGACCTTTCCGTCCGGGTCGGCGGCCCCCGCCCCGGTCTGGCCACCACGAGCGTGGAGGTCAACAGCGATCACGTGCTCCTCGACAACACATGGCTGTGGCGTGGGCAGGTGGGCAACACCAACGGCGCCCAGGGCGTGGGCTGGACCGTCAACCCCGCCGACCACGGACTGGTGGTGAACGGCGACGACGTGACCGCGCTGGGCCTGTCCGTCGAGCACTACCAGAAGGAACAGGTGGTCTGGAACGGCGAACGCGGGCGGACGGTCTTCTACCAGAGCGAGCTGCCGGAGGACATGCCCAGCCAGGCCGCTTGGAGAGACGGTGCCACCCAGGGCTACTCGGCCTACGTCGTGGCCGATGACGTGAAGAAGCACGAAGCGACCGGCATGGCGATCTACTCGCTCTTCCCCTTCCCTCCTACGGAGGCCGTCCATGCCTCGACCGCGATCCAGGCACCGGTGAGAACACGAGTGCGCTTCCAGTCGATCGCCATCGGGGTCGTTCTGGGCCAGGGAGGCATCCGGCACATCATCAACGATGCCGGGGCTGGCGTCGACGCGACCCAACCCAACAACGCACAGGCCGGAATGACCGCTCTGACCCGAATGCCGTCCTACCCGCCCCGTTGAGTGTCACCTTGGCCCACCCTCTCGGCCGGTCCGGTGCCGAGCATGCCGCAGGCGACGCCTCCGTCATGCTCGGCTCCTGGCAGCAACCAAGGAGAACCCCGCACCGCTCTTCGGCCCGAAGGCGATCCCGGGGCGTCGACCGGGCGCTCGGTGCCTCGTGATGTATGTGCACCTCGATGAGTTCCACCTCCGGCGGTACCGCACCCTCAACTCGACGCCAGTGCTTCGCTCCAGCGTTGCCACCAGCGGCGCTGGTTCCTCTCGCCGAAGGCCGAGGTGCTGGCCTCGCCGGGTCCCATCCAGTCGGGCCTGGTCTGGTAGTCGCTCATTCCGTCCAGGCCCATCTGGAAGTTGAGCTTCATGTCCTGGCGGGCGAACGCCGAGCGGCCCACCATGGGGCCGCCGCGCCAGACGACGGTGTCGTCCTGCTCGAACACCCCCGAGGGCCCGAAGCTGAAGACGCCGGCGTCGTACGAGGCCTGGTTGAACTCGGGCGGGGCCGAGTTCCACACCATGGGCCAGTTCCACAGCTCGAACTGCTCGGGCCCCCGCGGCTGCCACTGCCGCAGGGAGGTGTTGACCGCCGGAAACCCGCCCACCTCCGTCGCACCAGGGGCCTGGAAGAGCGACAGGTTCGGGAAGATCGTGAAGCCGACCACCCCGTACCCGCTCTCCAGGAAGGCGCGCTGGTCGTCGTCGAGCCGGTCCAGATCGAAGGTCGAGGCCACCTCGGGCGGATAGTTCCCCACCCCGAACGGCTCAGGGAGGGCTTTCGGGATGACGATGAGCCCGTGTCCGCCCTCGAGAGCGACATGGAAGGTCTCGGTCACCGACTTCGAGTTGTCGGGGATGAGACCGATGTCCCCGAGCGAGCTGTGTGCGGACTGTACGTGGTAGGCGTCGCCGACGAAGTTTTCGGCGCCTGATTTCCAGTTGGCGGGGACGGTCCAGCGGTGGGGGTCGCCGGCGGCCCGCATGCCTTGTTCGTTGAGGCCGAAGATCACGTCGAGGTACCAGCACATGTCGCCGAGGTAGTCGCGCAGGGGTACCGCGTCGGGGTCCAGGCAGGCGAAGACGAGGCCTTGGTAGCTGTCCACGTGGGGTGCTTTGCGCAGGCCCCAGCGGGTGGTGTCGAGGGTGCGGTAGGCCTTGGCGCGGTAGGGGGCGCCGTTCCATTCGCCGGAGTTCTTGTAGATCCAGCCGTGGTAGGGGCAGCGGAAGTGCGAGGTGTTTCCCTTTTCCGCCCGGCACACCGGTGAGGCGCGGTGCACGCAGTTGTTCAGGAGCAGCTGGATCTCGCCCTGTTCGTCGCGGGCCAGGATGAACTGGTCCTCGCCGATGTAGCGCAGTACGTAGTCGCCGGGGCTGGGGATCTCCGAGACGTGTCCGACGAACACCCAGCACTTGGTGAAGATGCGGTCCAGCTCGGCACGGTGGATGTCGGGGTCGTTGAGCACCCGTGGCGAGAGCATCCCTTGCGCGAGATCCTTCTGGACCTCCGCGAGGAAGGTCTGCATCGTCCCGTTCAGCGAGCCGTAACCGCCCGTCCCGGCCTGCCGGTCAGCAGACACCATGAGATCCTCCTCGAATTCGGTTGCTCCAAGGCGCTGGTCGAAAAGGGCGCCCGTTCCAGAAGGGCGACCCGTCGAGATTCCAGGCGACAGCGTCGCCGACGCTAACCCCGCGATCCACCGGCGTGACCCCTCCGAAGGAAGCAACCTGTCCCCGACCTTTGGACGCTGTTCACCGTCGGGGCAGCGTCATTACAGTCGGCTCCCATCGACCTCAGCGCTTTGCGGCTGGTGACGGGCGACGTGTCGCCGGCAAGGGACGGGAGACATGAAGGTACTGGTGGACCGCGGGAAGTGTCAGGGCTACGGCAACTGCGTCATCGCCGAGCCGCGTGTGTTCGATCTCGACGACGACGGGTTCGTCCAGCTTCTGGTCGATGAGCCCCCGGAGGATCTGAGGGCCCAGGTCGCGCACGCCGTTCGCGACTGCCCGGCGCGTGCGCTGAACCTGGGAGAATGACGATGCACCGACAACGGCGCATCGTCGTGGCCGGCGCCTCGCTGGCGGGCGTCCGAACCGCCGAGACCCTGCGGGATCGCGGGTTTGACGGTGAGGTCGTGCTTGTCGGGGCCGAGAAGCGTCTGCCGTACGACCGTCCGCCGCTGTCGAAGGCCGTGCTCGGGGGCCAGGCCTCGCCGGAAGACATCCTGCTGCTGTCCGACGACCGGCTGGCCGCGCTCGACCTCGACCTGCGGCTCGGGCGACGAGCGCGCGCCCTGGATCCGGCCAGAAAGTCACTGGAACTCGACGACGGCGAACCGCTGGCATATGACCAACTGGTGATCGCGACCGGCAGCGCGCCGTGGATGCCGCGCGACTGGGACCTCTTCCAGGGTGTCTACCCGCTGCGCACGGTCGACGACTGCCTCGCGATCCGGTCCGCGCTCCAGGGCTCGCCGCGCGTCGCCGTCGTCGGCGGGGGCTTCCTCGGCTCCGAGGTCGCGTCGACCGCCCGCCGGCTCGGGTGCGACGTGGTGCTCATCCAGCCCCTCGCGGCTCCGATGGCACGCATTCTCGGGTCCGAGATCGCGCTCGCGTGCGCCGAGGTTCCGTTGGCCGCGGGAGTGCGCCTGGTCTGTGGCTCGTCGGCCGAGGGGTTCGACGGAGGTGCGCGCGTGGAGCGCGTACGTCTCAGGGACGGCCGCATGATCGACGCCGATGTCGTGGTCGTGGGGATCGGCGCACGGCCGGTGACCGACTGGCTCGCCGGGTCGGGCGTGAACATCTCTGACGGGGTGCTGTGCGACCACCGTTGCGCCACGTCGGTCGCCGATGTCTACGCGGCGGGTGATGTGGCGCGGTGGTTCAACCCGTTGTTCGAGCAGACCATGAGGGTCGAGCACTGGACCAATGCTTCAGAGCAGGGCGCGTTCGTCGCCCGTGCCCTCCTTGACGGCGGGCAGTCCGGTAGCTACTCACCGGTCCCTTTCGTCTGGTCCGAGCAGTACGGCGTCAAGATCGAGATCGCGGGGGTCCCGCAACCGACCGATCGGATCCGGATCGTCGAGGGAACACCCGCCGAGCAGCGGTTCGTAGCGATCTACGAGTGCGAAGAGCGGCTGACGGGAGTCGTCGCGCTCAACTCGACACGCACCATGCTCAAGTTCCGGCGCCTCCTTGCTCAGAGCGGCTCACGCGGCGAGCGGGTCGACGCCCCGTCCATATCTTCCTGACCCCGCGCGAAAGGCGATGCCATGACGGTAGAACAGGCGATTACCCCACTGGTCAGTGCGGAGCTGGAGCGGTCCTGCACGCAGTTTCTGTACCGGGAGGCCGAGCTCCTGGACGAGGCCGATTACACGGGCTGGGCCGACACCTGCCTGTCGGAGGAGCTCGAGTACCTGATCCCGATCCGCACGACGCGAGAGCGCGCGGCGGGGATCTCGGAGTTCAGCCGAGAGGCGTTCCACATGAAGGACACCTACGCGAGCATGCGCCTGCGCGTCGACCGGCTGCAGACCGAGCACGCGTGGGCGGAGGACCCGCCCTCACGCACCCGCCGCGTCGTGACCAACGTACGCGTGCGCGAGCTGGGACAGGGCGAGGTGGAGGTGAAGAGCTACCTGACCCTCCACCGTTCCCAGTGGGACACGACCGACTACGACCTGCTGCTGGCCGAACGCAGGGACACACTGCGCTCGGAAGCGGGCGGGTGGCGCCTGCGACGGCGCGAAGTGCTGCTCAACCACACGATCCTCGGCACAGCCAACCTCGGCGTCTTCCTCTAGGCGGGATCACCATGTCCGAATACCAGTACAGCGACGACCCGCCAATCCGGATCGCCAACGAGTTCGCCGACATACGCGTCCGCAAGGTCTACACACGCAACGGCGAACGCCTGGAGATCCACGCCCACCGTCGCGGCTATCGGATCCTGCTCGACGCCGTCGAGCTCGAAAGCCTGACCTGGCAGACCGCGGAGACGTTCTCCGGCTTCCTGCGCGCCTCGGTCGGGCAGGAAGCCGACGAGGACTGACCCCCGCGGACACTCATCCCTCTATCCCTCACGATCGTCAAAGAATCGAGGCAGCGATGGCACGTACGGCGGAGGGCGTCGCAGTGATCGGGGCCGGGATCGCGGGGCTCGCGACGGCGACCGGGCTGGCCGATGCCGGGATCCCCGTCCGGGTGTACGAGCAGGCGGAAGCACTCGGCGAGGTCGGCGCGGGCGTGTCGCTCGCTCCCAACTCGCTGCGGGTGCTCGACTCGTTCGGGCTGACGGAGCGTCTGAGCGAGATCGAGTCCCGCGAGCCGCTCAGAATGGCCTTCTACAACCACGAAGGCGTTCGGTCCGAGGATTCGGAGGTCGACGCGCGAGGCGCGAGGCCGATCCACCGGGCCGATCTGATCGACGTGCTGTCCTGGCGGCTGGAACCGGACGCGCTCCGGCTCGGGGCACGGCTGGTCGCGGTGGACGAGACCGACGACGGACTCGTCCTGCGCTTCGCGGACGGGAGCACCGAGACCGCGGCCGCGGTGATCGGGGCGGACGGGATCCACTCCGCCGTGCGTCCCTTCGTCGTGGACGCCCCGGAGCCGGTCTTCTCCGGCATGGTTGCCTACCGGGGACTCGTGCCCGCCGAACGCCTCCCCGACTGGCCGATCCATGAGGCACAGCTGTTCACGGGGCCGGGGCGGCACTTCATCTGCTTTCCCGTCCGCCGGGCGAAGCTGCTGAACTTCGTCGCCTTCGTTGCCGCGGACGACGAGATGCGCGAGTCCTGGTCCGCGCCCGGCGACCCGGCCGAGCTGGCGAAGGAGTTCGCCGGATGGAACGAGTCGGTACGGGGCCTGATCGACCGGATCGACCGGACCTTCCGGTGGGGGCTGTACGACCGCGAACCACTCCCGACCTGGGTGCGCGGCCGCGTCGCGTTGGCGGGCGACGCCGCCCACGCGATGCTGCCGCACGTGGGGCAGGGCGGCAATCAGTCGATCGAGGACGCGGCCGCGCTGGTGGAAGTGCTGCGCGACCGTCCGGCCGCCGAGGTTGCCTCCGCCTTCCAGGAGTACGACCGTGCCCGCCGCGAGCGGGCCTCCTACATCCAGCGATTCTCCCGCCGCCTGGGGTTGCAGTACGACGGTCGCCATGCGGAGTTCTCCACCACCGACCAGCTGGCCGACAGGGAGGACGTCATGCGCTGGATCTTCAGCCACGACAGCGCTCTGACCGCACGACAGGTCCGCGCCGGCGGGCCCGCGGGATCCCGGCCCGCCCGGGCCGCGGTCTGAAATTAGGGCACCACCGAGCGCCCTCCACCCGGTGACGGCGACCAGTCAGGTCCGGGACATCCACCCCCAACACGCG
>NZ_JBHXLU010000052.1:0-84877 GCF_042720695.1 Streptomyces sp. NPDC058457
AGCGTGGAACCAGACCTCAGAACACTGGTCTGGGACACCCCGGTTTGACCCGAGTTATCCGCTTGAGCGGTGCGACCTCGTGTCGCACCCTGAAGACGTACCGAAGCTGCATGCGGTGATCGTACGAACGAGCGCCACTCCGCCACCAGAGGGAACGTATGTACGGTCGATCCCCCCTGAACCGGCGGAGCGGAACGGGTCGAACCTCGTGGGGGCGCGATGGCGGCCTCAGCAATGGTGGCGCCGGGCCGCCGAAAGGGTAGGCCCGATAGAGCCGTTGCGATACGGCGGTCAGGCGAGCGTTGCCACCAGGACCGCCTTGATGGTGTGCATCCGGTTCTCGGCCTCGTCGAAGACGACCGAGTGCTCGGACTCGAACACCTCGTCGGTGACCTCCAGCTCGGTCAGTCCGTGCCGCTCGTGGATCTCGCGGCCGATGACGGTGCCCAGGTCGTGGAAGGCCGGCAGGCAGTGCAGGAACTTGACGTCGGCGTTGCCGGTGGCGCGCAGCACGTCCATGGTGACGGCGTAGGGGCCGAGCAGCGCGATGCGCTCGTCCCAGACCTCCTTGGGTTCGCCCATCGACACCCAGACGTCGGTGGCGACGAAGTCGGCGTCGCGCACGCCGTCCTTCACGTCCTCGGTGAGCGTGATCCGGGCGCCGGACGCGCCGGCGAGCTGCTGGGCCAGCTCGACGATGGTGTCGTCCGGCCACAGCAGCCGGGGCGCGACGATCCGGACGTCCATGCCGAGCAGGGCGCCGGTGACGAGGTAGGAGTTGCCCATGTTGTAGCGGGCGTCGCCGAGGTAGGCGAAGGCGATCCCGTCGAGCGGCTTGTCGCTGTGCTCGGTCATGGTGAGCACGTCGGCGAGCATCTGGGTGGGGTGCCACTCGTCGGTGAGGCCGTTGTAGACGGGCACCCCGGCGAACGCGGCCAGTTCCTCCACGACGCCCTGGCCGTGCCCGCGGTACTCGATCGCGTCGTACATCCGGCCGAGGACCCGGGCGGTGTCCTTCACCGACTCCTTGTGCCCGAGCTGCGAGCCGGCCGGGTCGAGGTAGGTGGTGGAAGCGCCCTGGTCGGCGGCGGCGACCTCGAAGGCGCAGCGGGTGCGGGTGGAGGTCTTCTCGAAGACCAGCGCGATGTTCCTGCCCCTCAGGTACTGCGTCTCGGTCCCGGCCTTCTTGGCCGCCTTCAGCTCGGCGGCCAGCTCGACCAGCCCGCGGAACTCCTCCTGGGTGAAGTCCAGCTCCTTGAGGAAGTGGCGGCCGGCGAGGGCGGTCGGGACAGTCGCCATGGGGGCGCTCCAGCGGTAGGGGTCTGCTTCGGGGACTTTGGAAGTCTATACGATGTTCCACATTTCTATACAGGCACCGCCGGGCCGTCCCGATCGGCACGTTTTCATACTGCGCCCCTTGTGCGGGTTCATATGGGCATCGCCCCTATACGGCGTCCCTCATACCGCATCCCGCTCCACCGGACAGCTCATACAGCGCGGCCCGCCCCTCCCCCGTCCCAGTTCGCTGCCCGGGATCTCGATCACCTCGATGCCCTGCTTGCGCAGGTGGGTGTTGGTGGTGGAGTTGCGTTCGTAGGCGACGACGACACCGGGTTCGACGGCGAGGACGTTGCAGCCGTCGTCCCACTGTTCGCGCTCGGCCGCGTGCACGTCCTGGGTGGCCGTCAGGACCCGGATCTCGCTGAGGCCGAGGGCGGCGGCGATCGCCCGGTGCATGTGCTCCGGCGGATGGTCGGTGACCTTGAGCTCCTTCTCGCCGGTGCCGGGTTCGATGGTGTACGAGCGGAGCATGCCGAGTCCGGCGTACTGGGTGAAGGTGTCGCCGTCGACCATCGTCATCACGGTGTCGAGGTGCATGAAGGCGCGCCGCTTCGGCATGTCCAGGGCGACGATGGTCTGTGCCGAGCCGGCCGCGAACAGCTTGTGCGCGAGCATCTCGACGGCCTGCGGGGTGGTGCGCTCGCTCATGCCGATCAGGACCGCGCCGTTGCCGATCACCAGGACGTCGCCGCCCTCGATGGTGGAGGGGTAGGCGGCCTGCCCCTCCGACCAGACGTGGAACGTCTCGCCGCGGAAGAGCGGGTGGTGCCGGTAGATCGCCTCGAAGTGCACGGTCTCGCGCTGCCGGGCGGGCCAGCGCATGGCGTTGATGGAGACGCCGTCGTAGACCCAGGCGGAGGTGTCGCGGGTGAAGAGGTGGTTGGGGAGCGGTTCCAGGAGGAAGTCGTCCAGGTCCATCGCGTGGAAGCGGACCGAGGTGGGCTCCGCGTGGGCGGCCAGGAACTCCCGTTTGGTCATGCCGCCGACCAGCGCCTCGGCCAGCTCGCCCGCCGGGAGTTCCTCGAAGGCGGCGCGCAGATGGTCGGTGGCGAGGGGGCCGTACTCCTTCTCGTCGAAGACCCGGTCCAGGACGAGGGTGCGGGCGGCCGGGATCCCCAGCGCCTCTTCGAGCAGGTCGCCGAAGAGATGGACGGCGACCCCGCGGTCGCGCAGCACGTCGGCGAACCCGTCGTGCTCGGCCCGGGCCCGGCGGACCCAGAGGACGTCGTCGAAGAGGAGGGCGTCCTTGTTGCTCGGGGTGAGCCTTTTGAGCTCCAGATCCGGCCGGTGCAGGATGACGCGGCGCAGCCGCCCGGCTTCGGAGTCGACGTGGAATCCCATGCCTCCATCCTGACCATCGCGGACCGTCTTCACCCCCTGCTCGACCGTTTCTTGTCATGGCCGCCCGGTCATTACTTCTTCTCGTCCCCTTGACGACAAACAGCATGGGCGCGATTATTGTCATGTTGACTCTAAATCGCGAGGGGGTTCCATGGCCGACATCACCCGGCGCCTGGGCTGGCGGCATCTGCGCGGCGCGCCGACGGCGCACGTCAGACACCACCGGGGCGACAAGCTGCTGCACGACGGTCCGGGGCTCAGCTTCTGGTTCCGTGCACTGACCGCGGCCATCTCCGAGGTCCCGGTCGACGACCGCGAGCTGGCGATGACCTTCCACGCCCGGACGGCCGACTTCCAGGACGTGGCGGTCCAGGCGACCGTCACCTACCGCGTCGGTGACCCGGCCGTCGCGGCCGCCCGCCTCGACTTCTCCATCGACCCGGACACCGGTGTCTGGCGCGGCACCCCCCTGGAACAGCTCGGCACCCTGCTCACGGAGACGGCCCAGCAGCACGCGCTGGACGCGCTGGCCCGCACCCCGCTGGCGGAGGCGCTGGTCGACGGGGTGGCGGTGGTCCGGGAGCGGATCGCGGCCGGTCTGGCGGCGGAGCCGCGGCTGCCCGCCACCGGCATCGAGGTGGTGGCCGTCCGGGTGATGGCGCTGCGGCCGGAGCCCGAGGTGGAGCGGGCGCTGCGCACCCCGGCCCGTGAGCAGATCCAGCAGGAGGCCGACCGGGCGACCTACGAGCGGCGCGCGGTGGCCGTCGAGCGGGAGCGGGCGATCGCCGAGAACGAGCTGGCGAGCCAGATCGAACTGGCCCGGCGCGAGGAACAGCTGGTCGAGCAGCGGGGCACCAACGCGCGGCGCGAGGCGGAGGAGCTCGCGGCGGCGGACGCGGTCCGGGCGGCGGCGGAGGCGGCCCGGACGGTGAAGCTGGCGGACGCCGAGGCGGCGCGCACGGTACGGCTGGCGGAGGCGGAGGCGGACCGGTCCGTGAAGCTGGGCGAGGCGGAGGCGGCCCGGGCGGTCACCCTCGCGCGGGCCGAGGCCGCGGGGGCGCGGGAGGTCGGCGCGGCGCGGGCCGCGGCGCAGGAGGCCTGGCTGCGGGTGCACGGCGAGGCGGACGTGGCCACGCTGCACGCCCTCACCGGCACCCGGCTCGCCGAGAACCTGCCGCGCATCGACAGCGTGACGGTGTCGCCGGACGTGCTGACCGGGCTGCTCGCCAAGCTGGGAGGGGAGCGGGAGTGAGCCTCGCGCCGCGGGCCGTGCTCGTGCACCGGACCACGGAGTACGAGGAGTTGGTGGCCCGGCACGGCACGCACGGCCAGGCCGCCTTCTTCCTCGCCTCCCGGGGCCGGGACATGGCCGAGGTCGCCGAACGGCACCGGCGCAGCCGGCGGGCGCTCGCGGAGGTGACCTCGGCGGTGCCGCTGGCCTGGCGCCAGGCCCGGGTCGAGCGGGCCGACCTGGACCGCTTCCTGTTCGCTCCGGAGGACGTGGTCGTGGTGGTCGGCCAGGACGGACTGGTGGCGAACGTGGCCAAGTACCTGGACGGCCAGCCGGTGATCGGGATCGACACCGACCCCGGCCGCAATCCGGGGGTCCTGGTACGGCACCGGCCGGAGCAGGCGGCCGTACTGCTGGCGTCGGTCACCGCCATGGCCGCGGCCACGGGGGCCGACGAGCTGACGATGGTCGAGGCGGTCGCCGACGACACGCAGCGGCTCGTGGCGCTCAACGAGATCTACCTGGGTACCGCCGGTCACCAGACCGCCCGATACCGCCTGGGCCTCGAGAACGACGGGGGTGTCGTCGAGGCCCAGGCCTCCTCCGGGGTGCTGGTGGGCACCGGCACCGGGGCCACCGGCTGGCTGCGCTCGGTGTGGCAGGAGCGCGGCGCCCGGCTGCCGCTGCCCGCCCCCACGGAGGACCGCCTCCTCTGGTTCGTCCGGGAGGCCTGGCCCTCGCCGGCGACCGGGACCTCCCTGGTCGCCGGCGAGCTGACGGCCTCGGCGGCCCTGACCCTCACGGTCGAGTCGGACCGCCTGATCGCCTTCGGCGACGGCATCGAGACCGACGCCCTGGAACTGACGTGGGGACAGACGGTCCGGGTGGGGGCGTGTGCGCGGCGGCTGCGGCTGGTCGGCTGACCGGCCGGCCGGAGCCGCATCGCTCACAGCCGCGGGTCGACCGGCTCCGACTCCAGGGCCAGGACCCCGAAGACCGCCTCGTGCACGCGCCACAGCGGCTCGCCGTCCGCGAGGCGGTCCAGGGCTTCCAGGCCGAGGGCGTACTCGCGGATCGCCAGGGACCGCTTGTGGTTGAGGAAGCGCCCCCGCAGGCGGGTGAGGTTGTCGGGACGGGTGTACTCGGGGCCGTAGATGATCCGCAGGTACTCCCGGCCCCGGCACTTGATGCCGGGCTGGACCAGCCGGCCCTGCGGGTCGCGGACCATCGCGCCGGCCGGCTTGACGACCATGCCCTCGCCGCCCCGGCCGGTCATCTCCAGCCACCAGTCGACGCCGGCCCGCACCGACTCCGGGTCGCCGGTGTCGACGTGCAGACGGCGGGTGGTCTGCAGGAGACCCGTCGGGTCGTGCTCCACCAGCCGGTCCAGGAGGGCGAGTTGCTCGTCGTGCGGGAGCGCGGCGAGGCTGCGGCCCTGGACCGCGAGGATCTGGAAGGGGGCGAGGCGCACCCCGTCCAGGCCCTCGGTGGTCCAGCAGTAGCGGCGGTAGGCGTCGGTGAACGCGGCCGCGTCGGCGGCGCGTTCGCGCTGCCGGGTCAGCAGACCGGTGACGTCGACGCCGCGTGCCGACGCGCCCTCCAGGGCGGCCAGCGCGCCCGGGAAGACCGCGCCGGAGGCGGCGCCGACGGCCGCGTACTGGGTACGCAGCAGCCCGGAGGCCTTGAGCGACCAGGGCAGCAGTTCGGCATCCAACAGGAGCCAGTCGGTGGCTAGTTCGTCCCAGAGGCCGGCCGCGTCGACCGAGGCGCGGATCCGGCCGAGGATCTCCTCGGTCACCGACTCGTCGTCGAAGAAGGGGCGTCCGGTGCGGGTGTAGAGGGAGCCGGTCGGGCCGGGCGGGACACCGAAGCGCTTGTGCGCGACCTCCGCGTCCCGGCACACCAGCGCCACCGCCCGCGAGCCCATGTGCTTCTCCTCGCACACCACGCGGGCGACCCCGTCCGCGGCGTACTGGGCGAAGGCCTCCGCCGGGTGCTCCAGATAGCCGTCCATGTGCGAAGTGGCCGTCGGGGCCATGGTCGGCGGCAGGTACGGCAGCAGGCGCGGGTCGATCGCGAAGCGGCTCATCACCTCCAGGGCGGCCGCCGCGTTCTCCTCGCGGACCGCGATCCGGCCCTGGTACCGCGTCTCGACGACGCGGCGCCCGTGGACGTCCGCCAGGTCCAGCGGGCGTCCGTCCTGACCGCCGGGTGCCTCGGTGTGCAGCGGCCGGGCCGGCTCGTACCAGACCTGCTCGGCCGGTACGTCGACCAGCTCCCGCTCCGGCCAGCGCAACGCGGTCAGCTTGCCGCCGAAGACGGCACCGGTGTCCAGGCAGATGGTGTTGTTCAGCCAGCTGGCCTCCGGGACCGGGGTGTGGCCGTAGACGACGGCCGCGCGGCCCCGGTAGTCCTCGGCCCACGGGTAGCGCACGGGCAGGCCGAACTCGTCGGTCTCGCCGGTGGTGTCGCCGTACAGCGCGTGCGAGCGGACCCGGCCGGAGGTGCGGCCGTGGTACTTCTCGGGCAGCCCGGCGTGGCAGACGACCAGCTTCCCGCCGTCGAGGACGTAGTGGCTGACAAGGCCGTCGATGAACTCCCGTACCTGCGCCTTGAACTCCTCGCTCTCGCCGTCCATCTGCTCGATGGTCTCGGCGAGTCCGTGGGTGTGCTGGACCTTGCGGCCCTTGAGATACCGGCCGTACTTGTTCTCGTGGTTGCCGGGCACGCACAGGGCGTTGCCCGAACCGACCATCGACATCACGCGGCGCAGCACGCCGGGGCTGTCCGGGCCGCGGTCGACGAGGTCGCCGACGAAGACCGCGGTACGGCCCTGCGGGTGGACGCCGTCCTGGTAGCCCAACCTGGTGAGCAGGGACTCCAGTTCGCTCGCGCAGCCGTGGATGTCGCCGACGATGTCGAAGGGGCCGGTGAGGTGGGTCAGGTCGTTGAAGCGCTTCTCGGTGACGACGGTCGCCGAGTCGATCTCCTCGACACCGCGCAGGATGTGCACCTTGCGGAAGCCCTCGCGCTCCAGGTGCCTGACCGAGCGGCGGAGTTCGCGGATGTGGCGCTGGATGACCCGGCGCGGCATGTCGGCACGGTCGGTGCGGGCCGCGTTGCGTTCGGCGCACACCTCCTCGGGCACGTCGAGGACGATGGCGATGGGCAGCACGTCGTACTGCTTGGCCAGGTCGATCAGCTGGCGCCGGGACTCCTGCTGCACGCTGGTCGCGTCGACGACCGTGCGGCGGCCGGCGGCCAGCCGCTTGCCGGCGATGTAGTGCAGGACGTCGAAGGCGTCCTTCGTGGCGCTCTGGTCGTTCTCGTCGTCGGAGACCAGGCCCCGGCAGAAGTCGGAGGAGATGATCTCGGTCGGCTTGAAGTGCCGGTGCGCGAAGGTGGACTTGCCGGAGCCGGAGGCGCCGACGAGGACGACCAGGGAGAGGTCGGTGACGGGCAGGACCCGTCCGGTGCGCTGTGTCTCGGTCATGCCGCCTTCGCCTCCTTCGCGACGGATACGGTGGCCGTGCTTATTTCAAAAATGGCCATCTGGGTGGGCGGGCCGACCTCGGGGTCGTCCGGGCCCACGGGGGTGAAGTCGACGTCGTAGCCGTGGAGTTCGGCGACCCGGTGGGCCCAGGTGCGGAACTCCTCGCGGGTCCACTCGAAGCGGTGGTCGCCGTGCCGGGTGTGGCCGGCGGGGAGGCTCTCCCAGCGGACGTTGTACTCGACGTTCGGGGTGGTCACGAGGACCGTGCGCGGGCGGGCGGCGCCGAACACGGCGTACTCCAGGGCGGGCAGCCTCGGCAGGTCGAGGTGTTCGATCACCTCGCTGAGCACGGCCGCGTCGTACCCCTTGAGCCGCTTGTCCGTGTAGGCCAGCGAACCCTGGAAGAGCTTGACGCGGGACGCCTGCCGCTCACCCATGCGGTCCAGCTTGAGCCGCCGGGAGGCGATGGTGAGCGCCCGCATCGACACGTCGACGCCGACGATCTCGGTGAAGGACGGGTCCTTCAGCAGCGCCTGCACCAACTGGCCCTGGCCGCAGCCGAGGTCGAGGACCCGGGCGGCACCGGCGCGCCGCAGCGCGTCGAGGATCGCGTCCCGGCGCTGCACGGCGAGCGGGGTCGGCTTCTCCTCCGTCTCGGTCTCCTCCTCGACCGCGTTGTCGATCTCCTCGACCTCGCTGTCGTCGGCCTCGGCGAGCCGCACCAGCTCCAGCCGCTCCATCGCCTGCCGGGTCAGCGACCAGCGGCGGGAGAGGTAGCGGCTGGTGATGAGCTTCTGCTCGGGGTGGCCGGGCAGCCAGCCCTCGCCCGCGCGCAGCAGCTTGTCGACCTCCTCGGAGGAGACCCAGTAGTGCTTGGCGTCGTCGAGGACGGGGAGCAGGACGTAGAGGTGGCGCAGCGCCTTGGAGAGGGTCAGCGCCTCGGACTCCAGGACCAGGCCGACGTACCGCGAGTCGCCCCACTCCGGGAACTCGGTGTCCAGGGCGACCGGTGCGGCGGTCACCGTCCAGCCGAGCGGCTCGAAGAGGTGCCGTACGAGGTCGGGGCCGCCGCGGGCGGGCAGTGCGGGCACCTCGACGCGCAACGGCCTCGGCTGCGCCGGGGCTTCGGGGCGGGCCTTGCAGACGCCGCGCATCGCGCTGGAGAAGACGTTGCCGATCGCCACCGCGAGCAGCGAGGAGGCCGCGTACGGGCGGTCGTTGACGTACTGCGCGAGCGCCGCGTCGGGTGCTCCGCCGCGTCCCTTGCCCTTGCCGCGCCGCACCAGCGCCACCGCGTCCACCTCCAGGAGCAGCGCCGCCGTGCAGCGCTCGGGATCCGCCTCCGGGTAGAAGACGTGCGCGATGCCGTGCGAGGTGGTGAAGGTCTGCGCGTTGTCGGGGTGCTTGTGCAGCAGGAACCCGAGGTCGGTGGCCGGGGAGGCGGCGGTGCCGCTCGTGGAGATCGTCAGGAACACATGTCCGAGTCTCCCTGGTCCGGCGCCGCCTTGACCACTGGTTTTGTCCGCGCGGTGGTCCGCGGCACCGTCGGTTCGGCGGCGGGCCGCACGGCCGCCGCAAGCCGCTAATGACCAGATGTACATTAGGGCCCGTGACCATGACGTCCAGCAGCAGTCCGCCCGCCCGCAAGCGGGTGCGGGCACCGGAGGCGCATCGCGAGGCGATCCTCGACGCGGCCCGCGCCGCGTTCGCCGAGCGGGGCTACGCGCGGGCCACCATCCGGGAGATCGCCGGCCGCGCCGGAGTCACCCACGGCCTGGTGATGCGGCACTTCGGCTCCAAGGAGCGGCTGTTCCTGGCCGCCGTGCCCGGCACCCGTGACCTGCCGGAACTGGTGCCCGGGCCGCCCGGGACCCTGCCGGACAGGATCGCGTGGGCCTTCGTAGAGCGCATGGAGCGCGCCGACAGCGGCGATCCGTTCCTCGCGCTGATCCGCAGTGCGGCCTCCGACGAGAGCGCCGCGACCGCCCTGTACACGGCGATGCGGCAGAGCAGCACGCAGGCCTACCGCACGGTGCTGACCGGGCCCGACGCCGACGAGCGCATCGACCTGCTCGGCGCGCATCTCATCGGGGTCGCCTTCAGCCGGTACGTGCTGCGCAGCGGGCCGGTGGCGGAGATGGAGCCGGAACGGCTGGTGCGCTACCTGGCACGGAGCCTGCGCTGCGCCCTGGAGCCGCTCGGCGCGGCCGAAACCGAGGCCGAAGCCGGGGCCGAGGCCGGAATCGAGGCCGGGGCCGGAATCGAGGACGAAGCAGAAGCCGGAGTCGGAGCCGGAGCCGAGGAAGGGAACTCCCCGTCATGACGTTCACGCTGCCGCCGGTGCCGCCGTCCCTGGCCGGGCGGATCGTCGTACCGGACGACGCCCGGTACGAGCGGTTACGGCACGGCTATGTGCACCGCGGCTCGCCTGCCGCCGTGCTGCTGCCCGAGGACGCCGGGCAGACCGCCGAGGCGCTGGGGTACGCGCGCTCGCTGGGCTCGGCGGTCTCGGTGCGCAGCGGCGGGCACGGCATCAGCGGCCGTTCCACCAACGACGGAGGTGCCGTCGTCGACATGTCCCACCTCGACGAGGTACGGGTGCTCGACCGGGCCCGGCGGCGGATCCGGGTCGGGGCGGGTGCCCGCTGGGGACGGGTGGCACAGGCCCTCGCTCCGCACGGGCTGGCCGTCAGCTCCGGGGACACCGGTGACGTGGGGGTGGGCGGCCTGGTCACGGCCGGCGGCATGGGCTGGCTGGCGCGGCTGCACGGGCTGACCGTCGACCATGTGACGGCCGTCGAACTCGTCCTGGCCGACGGCACGTTCGTGCGGACGGACGCCGAGCGGGAGCCCGACCTGTTCTGGGCGGTGCGCGGGGCCGGCGGGAACTTCGGGGTGGTCACCGCCGTGGAACTGGAGGCCTACGACACCGGTGACGTGGTCTTCGCCAACCTGGTCTTCGACGCGGGGGACGCGGCGGCGCTGATCGAGGCGTGGGGCGCGGTGCTGGAGTCGGCGCCGCGCGAGCTGACCAGCTTTCTGACGATCATGCCGGGCGGGCCGGGCCGCCCGCACCTGGCGCATGTCGCCGCGGTGTACGCGGGAAGCGCGGAACAGGGCGCGGCCGAGCGGGCGCTCACGCCGCTGCTCGGCATCGGCCCGCCGGTCCAGCAGCGGGCGGTGCTCGCACCGTACTCGGCGCTGGTGCCGGTGAGCGGCGTCGCGCATCACGGACAGCAGCAGCTCGCCGCCACCCGGTCCGGCCTGCTCGACCACCTCACCGCGGACGCGGCGCGGGCGGTCGCGGACGCGCTGGAGTCGGGGCAGGTGCTGATGGAGCAGTTCCGTTCGGTGGGCGGGGCGGTCAACGACGTGGACCCCGGGGCCACCGCCTACGCCCACCGCACGCAGAACTTCTCGCTGATGTCCGCGACCGTCCCCGAGCTGGAGAGCGGGCTCGACACGCACTGGGCACGGCTCGCCCCGCACCTGAACGGCATGTACCTCAGCTTCGACACCCGCCGCACCCCACAGGTGCTGACGGAGGCGTTCCCCGAGCCGGCCCTGTCCCGGCTCCGCGCCCTGAAGGAGCGGTACGACCCGGAGAACGTCTTCGACCGCAACTTCCCCCTGAAGTGAGGGAGTTCAGGAGGCGCCCTGGGTACGGGCACCCTCCAGCGCCTTCTGGTACGACGCCGCGGCCAGCTCCTGGAACTGGGCGAGCCGGGGCACGTGTGCCGACTTGGTCAGTTCGGCGTGCAGGAAGGTGAGGTCGGCCGCGAGACCGACCATGCCGAGGGCGGCCCTCAGGTACGGCTCCTGGTGGTCGGAGTCGTGGCGCGGCGTGCCGGGGCCGTAGGCGCCACCGCGCGCGGAGGCCACCACGACCTTCTTGCCGGACAGCGGGCCCTCGCCGGTGGCCGGGTCGGCGATGAGCGGGGCGATCAGCACCCGGTCGAACCACGCCTTGAAGGTCGAGGGCACCGAGAAGTTGTACATCGGCACCCCGAGCAGAATGGTGTCGGCGGCGAGGAGTTCCTCGATCAGCGGCCAGGTGATCGCCCAACTGGCTTGCTCCTGGGGCGTGGTGGCCGCGTCGCGGGCCGCGGCGAGGTCGCGTACGCCCTCCTTCTCCAGGCGGTGCATCACCTCGATCTGCGCGTGGTCGACGTGCGGCACCGGGCCGACGGCCAGGTCGCGGTAGATGTAGCTGCCCTCGGGGTTGGCCTTCCGCCAGGCCTCGGCGAACTCGCCCGAGATCTGGCGGGAGACGGAGCCCACACGCGGGCTGGAGTCGAGGTGGAGCAGTGTGGCCATGGCGGAAAACCCCTGTCTGATCAGGTCGTTCATGTCGGTCTGTGATCCATTGAAAGTCCGGTCGGGCGGGTTGTCCCGTAATCTGGCGTGGCAGTTCGTGACCGGAAGCGTTAGCGAGGATGACGGTGCTGGACGTACGGAAACTGGTTCTGCTGCGTGAGGTCGGCGCCCGGGGATCCATCGCCGCGGCGGCGCAGGCCCTGAACTACACCCGTTCGGCTGTTTCCCAACAGCTCTCCGCCCTTGAGTCGGAGACCGGTACCGCACTGCTGGACCGGGGCAGCAAGCGCGCCGAGCTCACCCCGGCCGGACGGCTGCTGGTCGCGCACACCGACAAGATCGTGAACCAACTGGAGGCGGCCGAGGCCCAGTTGCTGGCCGGGGACGGGGAGGTCGGCGGCGAACTGCGGGTGGGCGTCCCGTTGCACGAGGGGCCGGCGCTGCTGGTGCCGGCGCTGAACCGGCTGCGCGAGGAGCATCCGCAGCTGCGCATCACCCTGCACGGGGTGGCCCCCGACCAGGGGCGGCAGACGGTGCGGCTGGGCCGCCTCGACGCCGTCCTGGCCACCGGCTACCCACGGGTGCCCGAGCCCCGGGTGCCCGGGCTGTACGAGGAGGAGGTGCTCAGCGACCGCGTCCGGCTGATCACCGCCCCGGGGCACCCGCTGGCCCAGGGCGAACGCCCCTGCCGGCTGGAGGAGTTCGCCGGGGAACCATGGTTGCTCGACCGGACCTCGCAACTCGGCCGACTCGCCCTGCACGCCTGCGCCGGGGCCGGGTTCGTGCCCGACATAGTCTCCGACATCGGGGACATGCAGGCCGTGTTCGGGCTGGTCTCCCTGGGCTGGGGCGTGGCGCTGGTACCCGACCTGGTGCCGACCCGGCCGGGACTTCCGGTCGCCCGGATCACCCCGGCCGGGCCCGAACTGACCCGCCGTATCACCCTCGTGGTGCGCGAGGGAGCCGTACACAGCCCGCAGGTGGCCGTGCTGCTGCCGGCCGTGCGGCAGGCCGCGGCGGAGCTGACCCGGCATCAGGACGCCGCCGGCCCGCTCAGCTCTCGATGACGCGGTGGAAGGCGACGGTGTCGAAGATGTCCTCCATCCGGACCGCACGCCCGTCGCGCAGCACCCAGGAGTGCGTGAACGGCAGTGTCTCGGTGTGGCCGGAGAGGGAGACGACGTCCCGGTGGCCGAAGACGACCACCCGGTTCCCCTCGCGGACGAACTCCTCGGGGTGCAGCCGCATCCCGCCCAGCACGGTCGGCACGTGGGCCAGGAACTCCTTGACGCCGGCGTGCCCGTGCTTGGTGCCGCCGAGGCCGTACTCGGCCATGCCGTCGGGGTGCACCCACTCGATGTCCGGGTGGAAGGCGTCGAGCAGCGCGCCCACGTCCCGGGTGGCGAAGGCCGCGTAGGCGGCGTGGATCGGGGCCAGTGGGTCGGTGGCGTCCGCGGTGGCGTTCTCGGTGGCGTTCTCGGTCATGTCCTTCTCAGCCCTTCTCAGTCCTTGAGGTGCTCGGGATACAGCGCGGCCACGGTCCGGCGGATGCCCTCGCGCCAGGGCACCTTGCACGGGCCGGTGAGGGAGCGGCGCAGGGTGGGGTCGAACTGGTAGGTCTCCCGGGTGACCTCGCTCGGTACGAGGTTCGCCTCGACGCCGGTCAGCTCCTCCAGGTACCGGACGCAGTCGGTGATGCCGACCGGCTCGTCGCCGCCCCAGTTGGTCAGGGTCACCGGCACGCCGGCCGCGTCCCACAGGTGCGGGACCTGCTCGACGAGGTCGTCGGTGTAGAGCAGGGAGCACCAGTTCTGGCCCTCGACGGGGACCGGGATGGGCTCGCCGGCGAGCATCCGCTTGAAGTAGAGCATCGGGACTCCGCCGTAACCGCCGGGCCCGTAGGCGATGTTGAGGCGGGCGATCACGGTGGGCAGGCCGAGGGTGCGGGCGAAGGCGCGGACGGTGCCCTCGGCGGCGATCTTGACCACGGGGTAGGCGGGCAGCCAGTCGGCCTTGCCGTCCAGCGGGTCGGTCTCGGTGTACTTGTGGTCGAGGGTCTGCCGGGCGTAGAGGGCGCCGGTGGACACGTACAGGAACGCCTCGGCGGTACGGCAGTGGGTCATCAGGCGTCCGGCGGCGACCGAGTTGACCTCGACTGCGGCGTTGAAGTCGCCGTCCTCGCCGCGCCGCACCGCCGAGTGGAAGACGTGCGTGAAGTCCTCGGGCAGGCCCTTGAGGGAGCCGTCGCCGGTGTCGTCCATGTCCCAGCGGAAGGTGCGGATGCCGTGCCGGGTGAGGTCGTCCTCGGCGCCGGGGGTGCCGAAGCGGCCGAGCGCCCAGACCTCGTTGTCCTGGGCCAGGGCCTTGGCCACCGGTCCGGCGACCTGTCCGGTGGCGCCGGTGACCAGGATCTTCTTGCCGTTCACTGATTTTCTCCCTGTGATCAGGCGTCGCCGAGGGCGCGGTCGAGTTCCTTGCGGAGGATGGACTGGAAGGTGGCCACGTGCTGCGGGCCCATCAGGGTGTAGTGCTCGCCGGGTACGTCGAGGTAGCGGTTCTCGTCGGTGGTGTGCTCGTCCCAGCGGCGCAGCTCGTTGGCGAGCCAGTCCTCCTTGGTGCCGCGCAGCGGGATGGCGTAGAAGACGCTCATCGAGCGGACCTTGCCGCCGGGGGCGTAGGTGCGGCCCAAGTTGGTGAGTCCGTCGGCGAGTTCGGCCCAGGCCTTGAACTTCTTGAAATTCAGGTCGAGTTCGGCGAGCCGGCCCTCGGGCGCGTGGTCGACGAAGTACGCCAGCTGCTCGTCCCGTGCCAGGTGGCGCAGTTGTGCCGGGAGTTCGAGGGACTGCTTCTTGTCGATGAGCTCCAGGAAGAAGGCCAGGTTGGCGGCCGTCTCGACGAAGTCGAGTTCGTTCATGCGGTACTTGATGTGCGGGGGCAGGTTGAAGCTGCCGACGAAGTCGACGCGTTCGCCCTGGTCCTGGAGGACCTTGGCGATCTCGAAGGCGACGGCACCGCCGTAGGAGTACCCGGCGACGGCGTACGGGCCGTGCGGCTGCCGTTCGCGGATCGCCCGTACGTACGTGTCGACCATCTCGGCGAAGCTCTCGAAGGGGGTCTCGCCGGGGTTGAAGCCCCGGGCGCGCAGGGCGTAGAAGGGCCGGTCGCCGACGAAGTACTTGGCGAGGTTGACGAAGACGAGGACCTCGCCGACGCCCGGGTGGACGCAGAACAGCGGGGTCTTGTCGCCGCCCACCTGCATGGGCACGATCGGGTCGTACTCCTGCTCGCCGTGTTCGGTGCCGTCGAGGTGGGCGGCGAGGGCGCGGACGGTCGGGGCCCGCAGCACGGTGATGATCTGCAGGTCGGCGGCGCCGAGGCGCTGGGCGACCAGGGAGCGCAGCCGCAGGATGTCCAGCGAGGTGCCGCCGAGGTCGAAGAAGTTGGCGGTGGCGCTGAGTTTCTCCGGGTCGGTGTCGAACATCTCGGCGTAGATGCCGGCGAGGACCGTCTCGGTGCCGCCCTCGGGCGCGTTGTAGCCGCCGAGCCGGCGCAGCACCAGGTCGTCGACGGCGGCCCTGATCTCGTCGTAGGCGCCCGCCTCCAGGCGCTTGCGCATCAGGGAGCGCTGGATCTTGCCGAGGCTGGTCTTGGGGAAGGCGTCCGCGGGCAGCGGCAGGATGAGGGCGGGCCGGAATCCCCAGTGCATGACGACGCTGCTGCGGACGGCGGTCAGCACCCGGTACAGGGCGAGTTCGTCGCCGTCGGCGCACTCCGGGCGGAAGGCGATCACCAGTTGCTCGGTGTCGCTGCCGGGGGCGCGGGTCGGGAAGGCGGCGACATAGGAGCGGGCCACGTCGTCGAGGCCTTCGAGGACCGATTCGATGTCGTGGCTGAAGTAGTTGACGCCGTTGACGATGACGCTGTCCTTGCTGCGTCCGACGAGGGTGAGCCGACCCTCGTCGAGGCGGCCGAGGTCGCCGCTGCGGAACCAGCCGTCGGGGGTGAAGGCGTCCCGGGTGGCCCGCTCGTTGTTGTGGTAACCGGCGGTGATCATAGGCCCGTTGAGCTGGAGCTCGCCCACCTCGCCGGCCGCCAGCTCGTGGTGGTCCTCCTCGTCGGCGATCCGGATCCGCAGTCCCTCGACGGGCCGTCCCAGGTTGGCGAACTCCTGGCCCCGGTCGGCGGCCGGGAACTCGACGGAGTAGATGCTGCCGGCGCAGGTCTCGGACATGCCGAAGGCGGGCCAGAGGGCGTCGGGGCGCAGGCCGTAGCGGGCGAAGCGGCCGAGGAAGGTCTCGCCGGTGGTGCGGACGACGGCCTCGCCGCCGCTGATGATGTGCCGCAGCCGGGACAGGTCGAGGCCCGGGCCGTCCTCCTCGGCGAGCCGGTCGGCCTGCGGATTGATCAGCCCCAGCAGGAAGTTGGGGGTGAAGGTCATGGTGACGCCGAAGCCGGATATCAGCCGCAGGAAGTTGAGCGGCTCCTGGAGGACGACGGGTGCCTCGACGTGCAGTTGGGTGCTGCCCGTGTACAGCGGCAGCATGTGGCACTCCAGCAGGGCGGCGACATGGTCGAAGGAGACCCAGTTGAGGGTGGTGTCGGCGGCGGTCAGCCGGTGGTAGCCGTTCTTGCCGGCCATGGAGGCGAGCAGGTTGGCGTGCGAGAGCATCACCGCCTTGGAGTTGCCGGTGGAGCCGGAGGTCAGCACCAGGACGGCGGTGTCCTTCGGGTCGGCCTCGTGGAAGGCGTCGGCGGGCTCGGCGTACAGCTTCTCCAGGGCGACGACCGACAGGCCCTCGGTGCGCGGGAGTTCGGCGGCGAGGGTCTCGCTGGTGACGATCAGCGGGTGGTCGAGGAGGGTGTCGACATGGGTGAGCTGGGCGGCCCAGCGCTCCGGGTCGCCGCCGAGCGCGGCCATCGGGCAGGGCACGAAGCCGCCCAGCTGGCAGGCCCAGAACGCGGCGAGGAACTCCTGCGGCCGCTCAAGGAGCAGGACGGCCTTGTCCCCGGCCACGAGCCCGCGCTCACGCAGGCCGCCGAGCACCGAGCGGGCCGCGTCGAGGAGTTCGGGATAGCTCTGGAAGGGCGCGTCGGGGTCGGTCGCGGTCCGGGGGTAGCGCAGTCCGGACGCGGTGTGGTTCCGGGCGGCGTCGCGCAGCAGGTCCACGATGGTGCGGGTGGTGGATACGGCTGTGGTCATGACGGTGCCTTCTCTTCCTGTCGCGTCGACGGCCGGGTGTGGTGGCCGTCGACGGGTGGCGGCCGGGGCTCGGGCCACGGGTGGCGGCCCTCGCGCCGCGGCGGTACGGCGGATCGAATGGCATACGGCGTGCCGGGCGGGGCCGTACGGCACACCGTTCAGCCGGGGAAACCGGGCAGGTCAGCCGGAGAGGCCGGGCAGGTCGGCCGCGGAAGCCGGGCAGGGAGAAATCCGGGAAACCACACCGGAAGCGCGCATGCCCGGACTCAGAGGCTTCTGCGGGGCATCAGGAAGGGACGCCGGAAACAGAAATCAGGTGTTCCGGAACACCGATGGAACAAGTACCTGTACATCGTCCCCCACCGACCAGGTCAGTACCGAGAGCCACGGCGCCGGGGCCCTGAATACCCGCCGAGAATAGAAACCGGCGCACCCGATTGTCAAAGGACCCGGGAAAGCAGAAAGTAAAAACCGGTCGGCGCGGGAAATTACGGCACCGGCCACTCGCCGCCGCAATTCCACCGCAATTTTTTCTTACACCCGGTGTCAGAAATCACGACGCCCGCGGAAACAACCGCCCCCGGCCCTTTCGGGTCGGGGGCGGACGTCGTGCGGGGTGAAGGTCACGACAGCTGCGACTGGACCTGGGCGGAGATCAGTTCCAGGTGGTCCAGGTCGGAGAGGTCGAGGATCTGGAGGTAGAAACGCCGGGAGCCGATCTCGGCGTAGCGGCCGATCTTCTCGACGACCTCGGCGGGGGTGCCGGCCAGGCCGTTGGCCTTCAGCTCGTCGACCTCGCGGCCGATCGCGGCGGCACGCCGGGCGACCTCCTGGTCGTCCTTGCCGACACAGACCACGAGGGCGTTGGAGTACGTCAGTTCGTCCGCCCCGCGGCCGGCCGCCTCGACGGCGGCCCGCACCCGTCCGAACTGCCGCTCGCTGTCCTCGATCGAGGCGAACGGCATGTTGAACTCGTCGGCGTACCGCGCGGTCAGCTTCGGGGTCCGGGTGGCGCCGTGGCCGCCGATCAGCACCGGGATCCGGGCCTGGGCGGGCTTGGGCAGGGCGGGCGAGTCGGTGAGGTCGTAGTAGGTGCCGTGGAAGTCGAAGGTGTCGCCGGGCTTGGTCTCCCAGAGCCCGGTGACGATCGCCAGCTGCTCCTCCAGGCGGCCGAACTTCTCCTTCGGGAAGGGGATGCCGTACGCCTTGTGCTCCTGCTCGAACCAGCCCGCGCCGAGGCCCAGTTCGACCCGGCCGCCGGACATCTGGTCGACCTGGGCGACCTGGATGGCGAGCACACCGGGCAGCCGGAAGGTTCCTGCGGTCATGAGGGTGCCGAGGCGGATCCGCTTGGTCTCGCGGGCGAGTCCGGCGAGGGTGATCCAGGCGTCGGTGGGGCCGGGCAGGCCGTCCACGTCGCCCATCTTCAGATAGTGGTCGGACCGGAAGAAGGCGTCGAAACCGAGGTCCTCGGTGGCCTTGGCGACGGTGCGAAGGGTGTCGTAGCTCGCGCCCTGCTGGGGCTCGGTGAAGATACGAAGGTCCATACACCCATCCTGCACGGACCCCGCCCCGTCAACCGCATCGGCACCACCAGGCACAGGCATCCACCCCGGGGTGAATATCGTCAACGGCGGGGCCGCGGGGCGGCGCGGGCCAGTGACCGGCCCCTGCGGTGATCGTTGGCTGGAGGGTGCCGGGCCGTCCGGCACCCGCGCCGGACGGTCGCCGTCGCCGCGCGTCGTTCGTGGCCCGCCGCCGACGGCGGGCCGGGGGGCCGAGGAGGCCGTCTTGTCAGAAGAGTCCGTTCCACAGCAGGGTGGCCCCTCGTCCGGTCAGCCGAAGGGGCTGCTCCAGCAGATGGAGGAACTCATGGCGGCGTTGAACGCGGACATCTCCGCGCTGGACGCGGACCTGCAGCGGTCCCCGAGGGAAGAGGCCGACCTGAGCTGAGGCCGGTTCACGAGGTCAGCCGTCGCGGACCTCCTCCCTGGCCGCCAGCTTGCGGAGCATCTCCAGCACCCGGTCCCGGGACTCGTCGGCCGCGTCGATGGCCTCCATGCACTGCCAGTACGTCGCCTCGTCGGCCGCGGCGCTGGCCATGCCGACCAGCGCGATGCCGACCTCGCCCAGAAGGCCGCCGAGACCCAGCAGGGTCAGGCGGGCGTCGTCCAGTTCGGTGAGCTGGGCGGCGCGCAGGGTGCCGGGGTCCAGGTCCGGCGTGTCCAGCACACCGCAGCCCCGGCCCGCCAGCTCGGTCAGGCCGAGGGCCTCGCCCCGCAGCTCGGGCGGGCCGGAGACGGCCAGCCGGCTGCCGATCGCCTGGGCCAGGGCCTGGGCCTGCCACACCTCGGTCATCATCTCCGGAACGCCCGCGCCGTGCGCCAGCGCCCGTCTGCTCGCCACGATGAGCCGCATCGCGTCCATCCGTCGCCCCGTCCCCGTCGGTCCGAACTGTCTTGCCGCACTCAGTAGTTCACTACCCAGAGTGAGGGTTCCCGAGACGTGGGGCCAGAGGAAGACGGAAATCTGTGGACAACAATTCGGATTCGGGCGGGGGTGCGGCTACGGAGCGTCAAAACGGAGCATCGTGCTCCCCGACCAAGCCCACCCGACGGCCCGTCGATGACCGTCCCGGCGACCCGTCGACGGCTGCCCCGACGAACCGACGGCTGTCCCGCCGTCCCGTCAGCGACCGCCCCGACGACCCGCCAGTGACCGCACCGGCGACCCGTCAGGCGGAGGGGAACCGCTTCTCGTTGCGGTCGATCTTCGCGGCCAGCGCGGCCAGCGGGTCCACGTCCAGGACGTCACAGAGCTGGAGGAGATAGGACAGGACGTCGGCGACCTCGTCCGTGACCCGGTGGGCGGTGTCGGGGTCCGCCATCACCCGGGACGACTCCTCCGGGGTCAACCACTGGAAGATCTCGACCAGTTCGGACGCCTCCACACTCAGGGCGGCCACCAGGTTCTTGGGGGTGTGGAACTGCCGCCAGTCGCGGGCGGCGGCGAACTCGGCCAGCCGGCGCTGGAGTCCCGCCACGTCGAGAGGTTCGTCTGTCACGCGTCCAGGTGTACCACCGTGATCGCCTCCGCTCCGCCTGCCCATGAGGCGTCGCTCACCGCGCCGACCAACCGGATGTGGCCGCGTTCGCCCATCAGGACGGCCGTGCGCAGGAGTTCGGCGCGCTGACTCGGGTCGAGGCAGCGGTCGAAGCCGTCGGCGAGGACGGTGAGGCCGCGCATGGCGTCGGGGACCTCGCCGGGTGCGTCGACCGCCAGGACGCCGGGGCCGGTGAAGAGGACCAGGGCGAGGGCGAGGTAGCGCAGCTCGCCGTCGCCGAGCCGCTCCAGCTCGGTGCGGTGGCCGTCACCGCGGTCGAGCAGCGCCCGTACCGTGCCGTCGCCGAGCGGTTCGGCGAGCACGTCGACGACGGGGCCGGCGCAGCCGGTGCGCACCGACTCGACGAACAGACCGTGCCGGCGGCCACATTCGAAGCGGGTGCGCCACAGGACGTCGGCGAGGTTGTCGCAACCGCGCAGCAGCCGGCCGGAGCCGGTGAGGACAGGTGCGCGCATCCCCTCGGGCCGCGGATCGCAGGGGAACACCGACCGCAGGGCGACGACCATCTGCTCGGCGGCGGCGAGGACCTGCCGCTGGCCGTCCGTCTTGCCGGCGACGCGCAGCGGCAGCAGGGCGGTGCCGAGGCGGTCGTCGGGGAGCGGGGCCCGGGTCACCGGCGCGGTGCCCGCGGTGTGCCAGGCAGCCTGCACGGCCGGCCGGCCCGGGTCGCGCAGGGCGGTCTCCAGGAGCACGAGCCCGCCCGCGGTCAGCCGCTCGCCGACGATGCGCAGTTCGGGCTCGGCCTGCACGGCGACGTCGAGCCGCACCGGCCCCTCTGCGCCGTCGGCCGTGCACCCGATGCGGAACCCCCGCCGCCGCTGTGCGTCGGGCCGTGCCCGCTCCGGCACCAGCGCGCCCGGATCCGGAAACACGTCGGCGAGCACGGCCCCGCCCCCGAGCCGCGCGAGCGCCTCGTAGGCCGCGAGCACCGAGCTCTTCCCGCTCCCGCTGGGCCCGGCGAGCAAGGTGACCTGCCCGACGGGAAACTTCGCCCCACGATGCCGGGCGAAGGCGGAGAGCCGCAGCTCGGTGACGCGGGGGCGGGGGTCACGACGGGGGGTGGGGACGGGGGGTGCGGGGATGGGTGCCGGGCGGGCAGCCGGTGCGTCGGCCGACGGTGCTCCCCGACCACCCGAGCGGGCGCGCGGGACGGTCTCCGGTTGCCGGGCGGGCGTGCCGGAGCGCGATCGGCGGGGCCGTTCGGCCGACGGGCCGACGGGTGCCGTCGGCGTGTTCGCCGTCACCGACGGCACCGCACCTTCGGGCGACGGCGACGGCGACGGCGGAGCATCGCCCGGGGCGGAACGGACGGAGGGAGAAGGGCGGGACGCGGACGAGGCGGAGGACACGGCCATATGCGGACCGTAGGCCTCCGGTCGCCCGGCGAACCGTTCCGCCGCCGGGACCTTCCTACGATCGAGGGACGGGCGCTCGACCGCACCGCGATCGACACCCTCGACAGCACGGCAGCCGGGCCGCCGCAGAGCCCGCCCCGGGCCGCCGCGACGCCCGCTCACCGCAGGTCGCTCGGCCCTCGAAGGCACCCGCGCCCGGTCCGGCGGGGGCGCTCAGCCCCCCGAGACCCCCGCCCCCTCCATCAGCCCGCTGACCTCCGTGCCGGGCGGGGTGAGGAGGAAGACGTTGCGGTCGACCCGGTGCATGCCGCTGGCGAGGCCGAAGACCACGCCCGTGCTGAAGTCGAGGACGCGCTTGGCGACCTCCGTCTCGGCGCCGGTCAGGTCGAGCAGGACCGGTATGCCGGCCATCAGCGTCTCGGCGACGTCGCGGGCGTCGGCGAAGACATTGACCCGCAGGACGACGAAACGGCGGCGCGTCTCGGTCTCCGCGTCCGGCAGCGCACGGTGGCCCACCGCCGACGGCCAGGCGTCGCGGCCCCGCAGCGGCACGACCTGGGCGAGCCCCTCCCACTGTTCATCGGTGACGTCGTAACGGCTCACCGGCTCCCCCCGACCTGACTCGCACTCGATGCCTGCACCAGCCAATTCTTACGCCAAGTCACCCGTTCGGCCCAACAGCGACACGAAGGGCGAGCGTGTCCGGCCCCTTGCGCACGAAAGAAGCGATCTTTTCACTTTTCAGGCGATTGCCGCGCATTGGGGGCTTCTTACCGCCCTCACACCGGACTCTTCTCCTCCAGCGACGCCCCGCTCACCGCCCGCGATTAGCGTCCGGTTCGTGCACTTGGCAGAAACACAACAGGTGACACCCGGCCGGCGGACACAGTCGGCGGTGTCCGCCGCTCCGGGCGATGCCGGAGCCCCCCTACCCTGGCACCGCGTCCTGACCCTCCTCGCCGACATCGGGCTGTTCATCGGCACCCGGTCGGTGTGGACGCAGGCGGTGACGCACCACCTGGTCCTGGCGGCCCTGATCTCCGTCTGCTACGTCTCGATCCTGGTGACCGGCGTACTGACGCTGACGGTCCGCAGCACCCGGTCGCTGGCCCGCCTCGACCTGGTGGTCCTGGTCACGGCGGTGACGCTCGCGCTGTGCACGTGGGCCCTGAACCACAACGGCGGCGACGAGGGCGCCCTCACCACCCAGGCAGCCAGGGAACTGCTCGCCGGTCACCCCGTGTACGGGCAGGCCTGGCCGTGGCTGTTCCACGACACGGGCATCGCCCTCACGCCGACGATAGGCGGCGGCTACGACTACACGTACGGCTATCCCCCGCTGGCGCCGCTACTGACCGTTCCGCTGCTGTGGCTCGGTCACCACGGTGCCCCGGCGACGGCGGTGTGCGCGGGCGCCCTGATCGCCGGCACGGTCGCGCTGTGGCGGATGCTCCCGGTGCCGTGGCGGTCGGCGGCGACGCTGTCCTGCCTGGGCTTCGGCTTCCTGTCGACGTACGCCCGGGTCGGCTACCCGGCGGTGATCGCCCTGGCGCTGCTGATCCCGGTGGTGGTGCGCTGGCCGCGGATCGGGCAGGGCGGCCGCCTCGGCGCGGCCGGGATCGCGCGGGCCGCGTGTCTCGGGGCCGCGTGCGCGGCACAGCAACTGCCGTGGTTCGTCACGCCGTTCCTGCTGGCCGGGATCTACGCGGTGCGGCGCGGGGAGCTCGGCGGCCGGGCCGCCACCGGAGTGGTCCTGCGGATCGCCGGCGTGGCCGTCACGGTGTGGCTGCTGATCAACACGTACTTCATCGTGTCCGAGCCCGGACGCTGGCTGCGCGGGATCGCGCTGCCGCTGGTCCAGGGCGCCGTGGTGCACGGCCAGGGCCTGGTGGACATCACGCTGTACTTCACCGACGGCAGTGACCGCATCGACTGGTACTCGCACGCGAGCATGCTCCTGGCGGCGGCCCTGCTGGCCCTGTTCGTGCTGTTCGTACGGCGCCTGGGCCCGGCCGCGACCGTACTGCCGTGGCTCGCCTTCTTCCTGGCGACCCGCTCGCAGGACGGCTACTACCTGCTGATGACCCCGCTGTGGCTGGCGGCGGCCGTCACCGCTCCGCTGTCGGAGTTCGAGCACGCCTGGCAGCCGCGCCCGGCCCTGCTGACCGGGCCCCGCCGCCGGGCCGCCCTGATCGCGACGGTGGTCCTGCTGCTCACTCCGGCACTGGCGAGCGCGGCGCTCGCGGTGTCCGGGAGACCGCCGCTGCGGATGGAGATCACCGCTCTGCGGCGCGCCCGGCACCACGCCTCGGTGGTCCGGGAGATGACGCTGAAGGTGGTCAACACGGGGAGCGTCCCGCTCACCCCGCACTACACGCTCACCACCGGCCAGGGCATGAGCATGTACTGGCTGCTGGTGCGGGGTCCGGCGACGATTCCCGGGCACGGCACGGCGAGTGTCGAACTCAGGCCGGCCAACGGCCGGTTCGGCATCCCCGCCAAGCCGAGCACCCGGATCCGGCTGCGCGCCTTCACGGCGGATCCGCAGACGCTGTCCAGCCAGGACGTGAGGATCAGCCGGACGGTCGGCTGAGCGGCCGGCAGGAAGTGCCGCGATCTGCCCGGCTGTCGACTGCGGCGCCGTCGTGGCTGGTCGCGCCCACGCGGCGGAGCCGCATATGAATACAGCCCCGCGCCCCTTACGGGGCGCTGCCGAACCGCCGGACGCCCCCTCAGGCCGCCGCGCGGGTGAAGCGCAGGGTGGCGGTGACGGTGGTCGGGCCGCCCATCATGCGCATCTGGTTGAACGTGACGCCGAACTCCTCGCGCACCACGGTGAACTCCACCTCCAGCGTCAGCCCGTCGGCGTCCGCCGAGACCAGCTTCGCGGTGGCCTGCTGCGGCCTGCTGATGCCCCGGACGGTCAGCTGACCGTCGACGTGCACCGCGTCGCCCGGGCCCCGCTCGGCACCGCGCACCGCGAAGGTGATCTCCGGGTGGTTCGCGGCGTCGAAGAAGTCGGCCGAGCGCAGATGGTCGTCGCGCTTCTTGTTCTTGGTGTCCAGCGAGGCCGCGTCGATCGTCACGCTGCCGGTGGCGGCGCCGTCGGCGGTGACCTCGCCCCGGCCGCTGACGCCCGCGAAGGCACCCTTGACGGTGACCAGGCCCCAGAAGGTCTTGTGCCGGACGGCGACGGCGGAGGCGGTCGGGTCGAGCTGCCAGAGGCCGGTTTCCACGGTGACGGTCATGGCCGTGCTCCGATCAATTGATGGTTCAAATTTGGATGACTGCGCTGTGGCTGCACGCTAGCCCAATATCCAAATTTGGACAACAGGTAGACTCGATGCCATGGCCGCCTCCCAGGAACACCCCGCAGAGCTGCCCGAATGCCCCTCCTTCAAGGGCGGCGGACTGCTCCCGGCCGAGCTGCGCGCCTGGATGCTGCTGCTGGCCGCGACAGGTGCGGTGGAGCAGCGGCTGCGGTCGGTCGTGAAGGAGACGCTGGACGTCTCGCACGACGAGTTCCTGATCCTGTGCCTGCTGGCCGAACAGCCGCGCGAGGGCCTGCGCATGACCCGGATCGCCGAGCTCCTGGGCCGCCCCAAGACCCGCCTCACCTACCAGATCGCCTGCCTCCAGCACGCCGGCCTCGTCACCCGCAAGGCCGCCTGCGGAGACAAGCGGGGCATCGAGGTCGCCCTCACCGACAAGGCCCGCCGGCACATCCAGGACGCCTCCGCCGCCCTCGCCGAGACGGTCGGGCAGGCGGTCGGCCACGTCATCGGTCCGGAGCAGCGCGAGGCGCTGTGCGCACTGATCCCGGAGCTCGCCGACGACACGCCCTGACCGTACGAATCCGGCCACTTCACCCCCGGGAGGCACAGGTCACAACCACGGGGAGGGAAAGGTCACAGCCCTGTCATCAGGTCGGCTTCAGCGGTCTGCCCTAGCATCCGAGCATGACGGTCCTGCCTGACGACGGGCTCTCACTGGCCGCCGAGTTCCCTGACGCGACGCAAGAGCAGTGGCAACACCTGGTCGAGGGTGTGCTGCGCAAGTCCGGCAAGGAAGTTTCGGGCGAGGCCGCCGAGGACGCCCTGTCCACGACGCTGGAGGACGGGCTGCGCACCCGTCCCCTGTACACCGCGCGCGACACCGCGCCCGACCCCGGTCTGCCCGGCTTCGCGCCCTACGTGCGCGGCGGCCGTCCGGAGGGCGGCATCGCGGGCGGCTGGGACGTACGGCAGCGGCACGCGGCGGCTCCCGACGGCGCGGTCCTGACCGACCTGGAGAACGGCGTCACCTCGCTCTGGCTGCTCGTGGGCCGGGGCGGCATCCCGGTGTCCGGCCTCGCCCGCGCCCTCGACCGTGTCTACCTGGACCTGGCCCCGGTGGTCCTGGACGCGGGCCGGGACACCGAGGCGGCGGCGGCCGAACTGTTCCGGCTGTACGCCGAGAAGGGCATCGATCCCGCGGCGGTGCGCGGCAACCTGGGCGCCGACCCGCTGGGGTACGAGGCGCGCACGGGTGAGGCCCTGGACTTCGCCCCCGTCGCCGCGCTCACCCGGCGCGTGACCGAGGACTTCCCTGGCCTGCGCACGCTGACCGTGGACGCGCTGCCGTACCACGAGGCGGGCGGCTCGGCCGCGCAGGAGCTGGGCGCCTCGCTGGCCACCGGGGTGGCCTATCTGCGCGAGCTCACCGAGGCCGGTCTCGGCGTCGAACAGGCCCTCGATCAGCTGGAGTTCCGGTACGCGGCGACCGCAGACCAGTTCCTGACCATCGCCAAGCTGCGCGCGGCCCGCCGGCTGTGGGCGCGGGTCGCGGAGGTCAGCGGGGCGGCCGACGCGGGCGCCCAGGTGCAGCACGCCGTCACCTCGCCGGTGATGATGAGCCGCCGCGACCCGTGGGTGAACATGCTCCGCACGACGCTCGCGACGCTGGCCGCCGGGGTGGGCGGCGCCGACTCGGTCACCGTTTTGCCGTTCGACCACGCGATCGGCCTGCCGGACGCGTTCGCCCGCCGGATCGCCCGCAACACCTCGACGATCCTCATCGAGGAGTCGCACCTGGCCCGGGTCATCGACCCGGCCGGCGGCTCCTGGTACGTGGAGCAGCTGACCGACGAACTCGCCCACGCGGCCTGGGAGTTCTTCCGGACCGTCGAGCGGGACGGCGGCCAGGCGGCCGTACTCCGCTCCGGCCGCCTCCGGACGGACCTCGCGACCACCTGGGCCGAGCGCTCCAAGAAACTCGCCAAGCGCCGCGAACCCATCACGGGCGTCAGCGAGTTCCCGCTGCTCGCCGAGAAGCCGGTCGAGCGCGAACCCGCACCCGAGCCGCCGTCGGGGGGCCTCCCCCGCGTCCGCCGCGACGAGGCCTACGAGGAGCTGCGCGCCCGCTCGGACGCCCACCTCGCGGCGACGGGCGGCCGCCCCCGGATCTACCTGGCGACGCTCGGCCCGGCCGCCGCGTACACCGCGCGCGCCACCTTCGCCGCCAACCTCTTCCAGGCCGGCGGCATCGAACCCGTCACCGAGGGCAGTTTCGAGGAGAGCGGCGCCACCGAGGCGGTGCTCTGCTCCAGCGACGCGCTCTACGCCGAACAGGCCGCGCAGACCGCCGAGTCGCTGAAGGCGGCCGGTGCCCGGCACGTGGTCCTCGCGGGCCGGGGCGAGTTCGCCGGTGTCGACTCGTACGTCTTCGCGGGCTGCGACGCCGTGGCCGTGCTGTCCGAGACCCTCGACCGCATCGGAGTGTCCTGATGGGAATCCCCGACTTCTCCGGCATCGAGCTGGGGACCCCCGTCACCGAGGGCGGTGACACCGAGTGGCGTACGGCCGTCAAGCACGCCACGGGCAGTGAGGCGCCGGTGTGGGAGACCCCGGAGGGCATCGGGGTCAAGCCGCTCTACACCGGCCGTGACCTGGAGGGCCTCGACTTCCTCGGGACCTACCCGGGCATCGCGCCGTACCTGCGCGGCCCGTACCCCACGATGTACGTCAACCAGCCCTGGACCATCCGGCAGTACGCGGGCTTCTCCACCGCCGAGGAGTCCAACGCGTTCTACCGGCGCAACCTGGCGGCCGGCCAGAAGGGCCTGTCGGTCGCCTTCGACCTGCCCACGCACCGGGGTTACGACAGCGACCACCCGCGGGTGACCGGTGACGTCGGCATGGCGGGCGTGGCCATCGACTCGATCTACGACATGCGGCAGCTGTTCGACGGCATCCCGCTGGACAAGATGACCGTGTCGATGACGATGAACGGCGCGGTGCTGCCCGTACTGGCGCTGTACATCGTGGCGGCGGAGGAACAGGGCGTACCGCCCGAGAAGTTGGCCGGGACCATCCAGAACGACATCCTCAAGGAGTTCATGGTCCGCAACACCTACATCTATCCGCCGAAGCCGTCGATGCGGATCATCTCCGACATCTTCGCCTACACCTCGCAGCGGATGCCCCGCTACAACTCGATCTCCATCTCCGGCTACCACATCCAGGAAGCGGGCGCGACAGCCGACCTGGAGCTGGCGTACACGCTCGCGGACGGCGTCGAGTACCTCCGGGCGGGCCGGGAGGCGGGCCTGGACGTGGACGCGTTCGCACCCCGGCTCTCCTTCTTCTGGGCGATCGGCATGAACTTCTTCATGGAGATCGCCAAGATGCGGGCGGCCCGGCTGCTGTGGGCCAAGCTGGTCTCGCAGTTCGAGCCGAAGAACACCAAGTCCCTCTCCCTGCGCACCCATTCGCAGACCTCGGGCTGGTCGCTGACCGCGCAGGACGTCTTCAACAACGTCACCCGTACGGCCGTGGAGGCGATGGCGGCGACCCAGGGCCACACCCAGTCGCTGCACACCAACGCCCTCGACGAGGCCCTCGCCCTGCCCACCGACTTCTCGGCACGCATCGCCCGCAACACCCAGCTGCTCATCCAGCAGGAGTCGGGCACGACCCGGGTCATCGACCCGTGGGGCGGCAGCGCCTACGTGGAGCGGCTGACCTACGACCTCGCGCGCAAGGCCTGGGCGCACATCCAGGAGGTCGAGGCGGCGGGTGGCATGGCCAAGGCGATCGACGCCGGCATTCCCAAGCTGCGCATCGAGGAGGCCGCCGCCCGCACCCAGGCCCGGATCGACTCCGGACGCCAGCCGGTGATCGGCGTCAACAAGTACCGCGTCGACAGCGACGAGCAGATCGACGTCCTCAAGGTCGACAACTCCTCGGTACGCACCCAGCAGATCGAGAAGCTGCGGCGGCTGCGGGCGGAGCGGGACGAGACGGCCTGCCGGGACGCGCTCGACGCGCTGACCCGGGCCGCGGACGGCGACGGCAACCTGCTGGAGCTGGCCGTGCACGCGGCCCGCGCCAAGGCGACCGTCGGTGAGATCTCGGATGCTCTGGAGAAGGTGTACGGCCGGCACGCGAGCCAGATCCGTACGATCTCCGGTGTGTACCGCAACGAAGCAGGCGAGTCCCCGAACGTGGACCGCACCCGGGCCCTGGTCGACGCCTTCGACGAGGCCGAGGGGCGCCGCCCGCGCATCCTGGTCGCCAAGATGGGCCAGGACGGTCACGACCGCGGCCAGAAGGTGATCGCGACCGCCTTCGCCGACCTCGGCTTCGACGTCGACGTCGGCCCGCTGTTCCAGACCCCGGAGGAGGTCGCCCGGCAGGCGGTGGAGGCGGACGTCCACGTGGTCGGCGTCTCCTCGCTGGCGGCCGGCCACCTCACCCTCGTACCGGCGCTGCGCGAGAAGCTCGCCGAGGAGGGCCGGGCGGACATCATGATCGTGGTCGGCGGGGTGATCCCGCCGCAGGACGTGCCGACCCTCCTGGAGATGGGCGCCACGGCCGTGTTCCCGCCCGGGACGGTGATTCCGGACGCGGCCTACGACCTGGTCGAGCGGCTGTCGGCGGAGCTCGGGCACGGCCTGTGATCGATGTCGACGCCTATGTGAAGGGTGTACTCGACGGGAAGCGCGCGGTCATCGCCCGCGCCATCACCCTCGTCGAGTCCACTCGTCCACAACACCGGGTGCTGGCACAGGAGTTGCTCACCGAGCTGCTGCCGCACAGCGGCCGGGCCCGGCGGATCGGCATCAGCGGGGTGCCGGGCGTGGGCAAGTCGACGTTCATCGACGCGTTCGGCACGCTGCTGACGGGGCTCGGGCACCGGGTGGCCGTGCTCGCCGTGGACCCGTCGTCCACGCGGACGGGCGGCTCGATCCTGGGCGACAAGACGCGGATGGAGCGGCTGGCGGTCGACCCCGCCGCCTTCGTCCGGCCCTCCCCCAGCGCCGGCACGCTGGGCGGGGTGGCGAAGGCGACCCGCGAGTCGATGGTGGTCATGGAGGCCGCCGGGTACGACGTGATCCTCGTCGAGACGGTCGGCGTCGGGCAGTCCGAGACCGCGGTCGCCGACATGGTCGACTCCTTCCTGCTGCTCAGCCTGGCCCGCACCGGCGACCAGCTCCAGGGCATCAAGAAGGGCGTCCTGGAACTCGCCGACGTGATCGCCGTCAACAAGGCGGACGGCCCGCACGAGCGCGACGCCCGGTCCGCGGCACGGGAGTTGGCGGGCGCGCTGCGCCTGATGCACGGCAAGGACGCCTTCTGGACTCCCCCGGTGCTCAGTTGCAGCGCGCGTGAATCGACCGGCCTGGAGCTGGTCTGGGAGCGCCTGGAGCAGCATCGGGCGCTGCTCGACTCCACCGGGCGGCTCGCCGAGAAGCGCCGTGACCAGCAGGTGGGTTGGACCTGGTCGATGGTCCGGGACGAACTGCTCGGCCGGCTCGCCGCCCATCCGGCGGTGCGCGCGGCCGCCCCTGGCCTCGAACAGCAGGTCAGGGACGGCACGTTGACGGCGACACTGGCCGCCGAGGGCATCCTGAAGGCGTTCGGCGAATCCCCGGACGGCCCTCAGGCCAGCTGATCCCGGAGCGTCTCGCGGGCCCGGGCCACGCGGGACCGGACCGTGCCGACGGGACAGTCGCTGACCTCGGCGGCCTCCGCGTACGGCAGTCCGACGAGTTGGGTCAGGACGAACGCCTCGCGCCGTTCCTCGGGCAGCGACTCCAGGAGGTCGAGGAGCGCGACGCCGTCGTCGAACCCGGGCAGCCCGTACGGCTGGGCCCGCTCGACGGCCTGTTGCCAGTCGGGGACGTCCGCCCGGCGGGGCCGGGCGGCGGCGTACCGGTGGCTGTCCACGACGGCCCGGCGGGCGATCGACAGCAGCCAGGAACGGGCCGAGCCATGGCCCTCGAAGCGGTGCAGGCTGCCCAGCGCGCGCAGGAACGTGTCCTGCGCGAGGTCGTCGACCGCCTGCGGGTCGGCGCAGAGATGGGCGACGTACCGGAGGACGTCGCGGTGCAGAGCCCGTACGAACGCGTCCACGGCGGCCGTGTCCCCGGACCGGGCGGCGAGAGCCCAGGCCGTGATCGACGCGTCGCGTTTCTCGTCCGGCGCAGGGCGTGCGGGCAGGACGGAAGTGATCACTCGGTGTCCTTGTGAGAAAGGTGAGCGGGGGAGACGGCCCTGCGGCGCCTGCCTCAGCGCGGTGCTCGAGCGAGCGTGCGGCCGCCGTGTTCGTCCGGGGCGCGCATGGGCGGCCCCGGAACACCAGCTGTCGTCAGGCGACAGCCGTCCGCACCGGTGGACCCCGGGAAGTGATCGAGTGGACGAGGAGAAGCAGCCGCGGCGCCCGGTCCGAACGGCGGCGGCGCAGCCGGGGGCGCGGGCGCTCGGGAGTGACCGGCAGGGCGAGCAGCAGCCGGAGCGGCGCGACCAGCCGGCCGGCGACGGCCCGGACGATACGGAACGCTGCGCGTTCGCCGTGGCCGAGCCAGAGGCCGCACAGCAGCGCGGCGAGGAGGTGGGCGGCGAACATGCCGGTGGAGGCGGTGCCGCCGGTGCCGAAGCCCAGGTATTCGACGGGGTCGGTGTGGGCGGGGCCCATGTGCATCGACCCCATGTTCATGGCGGTCATGTTCCCGGCCATGTCCATATGCACGGACCCCATGGACGTCATGGGTACGGTGCCGCTCGTCCACGCCTGAGCTGCGGAGAAGCCGGAGTGCAGTGCCGTCTGGGCGCCGACCGCGGCGGACACGACCAGCGTCAGCCCGCGTTCGCGTCCGGACAGGGCCCAGCCCAGGGCGCCGGTGAGCGCCAGGGCGGCGGCCAGTGCCCAGCCGGGCACTCGGTTCCCGGACATCATGACGTGGCCGAGGGCGGCGAGCAGCACGCAGACGGCCGCGAACACCGCGGACCGTACTGTGCGCACACACCACCCTGCCGTCATGGCGCATCATCCTCGCATCCGGTCCGGTCCCGTCGGGGAGTGGTACGGCGATCCACAGCCAGTGCGCTCAACTCACAGGCGGGGTGGGGTGGTTCACAGCGGCGGTCGGCTGCGGCTGGGTGGGGGCCGGTCACTCCCCAGCCGCGTCCTGCATAGCTGCGGGCAGGCGTGCCGCAGGGCGGCACGGGTGGGCGCTGGGGGTCCCCCCGGCCGAAGGCTGGGGGAGGCACCCGGCAAGCGCCGGCAAGCGTCCCCACCCCCCGGCCCCAGCTCGCCTCAGCCCTGCTCCCACGGTCCCTCCGGCACCGCCGTCCGTACCCTCGCCCCCGTCACGTCCACCACGATCGTGCGGTCGTCGTCCAGGTCCTCCCTGACCCGGCGCAGCCGTCCCGCCCCGTCGATCCAGTACCGCAGCGGCACGTCACCGGCGGAGAAGACGTCGTAGCGACGGCCGTCGATCCGGTCCGTCCCCAGATGGCGTCGGCCCGACCGGGCGATCCGCCGGGCGTCTCCCGGGCGCTCGGCGGCGAGGGACAGCGTCAGCCGCAGCGCCGTGTCCAGCGAAGCCGGCCCGTACCGGCGGCGGATCCACGCCGTCGGCTTCAGCCGCGCGGCGTCCCGTACCGCCTCCGCCGTCGACGCCGGTTTCGCCAGCGGGCCCGCGCTGCCGTCGGCCTTCGGGCGGGCGACCGCCAGCCCGGCACCGTCCCAGGCCAGCAGCCCCCGCTCCGCCGCGTCCCCCGTGTCGAACCAGCCCACCGCCCGGCGCCGGTGCTCGTCGACCACCGCGCGGACCACGGCCGTACCGCCGGGCAGCGGCGCCCGTACCGTCACCTCGGCCGGGCTGTCCCGGTAGACGCGGACCGGCGTGAGGGCCAGTCGCCGGGCCTCGTCCGGCGACAGGGGGCGGGGACCGTCGCCGCCGGCGACGAGGAACGGCAGCGCCGCGCACGTTCCCGTCACGGCGGCGAGGGCCGCCCAGGTCCAGGGGGACCGCAGCCGTGCTCGTACGCGCGCCGGTGTCATCCGCATGGCACGTACCTACACGCGGACGGGCCGCACCCGGTCGACACCGGTGCGCGGCCCGCCCGTCATCACCCTTGCGGGGTGCGCCGTTTGCCCCACGGAGCAGGTCCGCGGCCTGGGTGGGGGGAGTCGAAGCCGACGCGTTCGCCGTCGTTCGGGCACCGCGGCGGTGTCATCTCCGGTGGAGGCGTCATCTCCGGTGGAGATGACTGACATCCCGAACCATCGCCGTGCGGAGGGAAGCATGGTGGACGGCCGAGCGCTGGGGAAGGGTGAGAGCAACGCCTCCTGTGAGGAAGGTCCCGTGTCCCAGTCGTCGTCGTCCGAAATCCGCTCCCCGCACCGGGAGGCGGCCGCCGAGGCCGCCCAGGGGGTGCCGGGCTGGCTGATCGCGCTGTTCGCCGTCGCCTCCGGCATGACCGTCGCGAACCTGTACTACGCGCAGCCCCTGCTGTCCGAGCTGCGCGGCGTCTTCCACATCGGTGAGGCCACCGCGGGTCTGCTGATCACACTCACCCAGGTCGGCTATGTGATCGGCATGATCTTCCTGGTGCCGCTCGGCGACCGGCTGGAGAAGCGGAGCCTGATCACCGCACTGCTGACGGTCACCACGCTCGCCCTGGTGGCGGCGGGTCTCGCCACCGGGTTCCCGATGCTGCTGGCCGCCTCGCTGATCAGCGGGGCCACCTCGGTGGTGGCGCAGATCCTCGTCCCCTTCGCCGCGAGCCTGGCGCCCGACCACGCCCGGGGCCGGGTGGTGGGCCGGGTGATGAGCGGGCTGCTCACCGGCATACTGCTGTCCCGCACGCTCAGCAGCCTGGTCTCCAGCGTCGCCGGCTGGCGGGTCGTCTACCTCGGCTCGGCCGTCCTGATGGCCCTGCTGGGCGTGGCCCTGCGGCTGGCCCTGCCCCGGCACGCGCCGACCACCTCCGTCCCGTACCACCACGTGCTGCGCTCCACGGCGGCGCTGGTGCGCACACACCCCGTGCTGGTGCGCCGGGGCCTCTACCAGGCGGCGATGTTCGGTGCCTTCAGCGCCTTCTGGACCACCGTGTCCTACGTCCTGACCGGGCCGTACTTCCACTACTCCGCCGTCGGAGTCGGAGTGTTCGCGCTGGTCGGAGCGGCCGGTGCGGCCGTGGCCCCGTTCGCCGGGCACTGGGCCGACCGCGGGCTGACCCGGCCGATGACCGGTGCCGCGTTCGGCGTGGCCGCGCTGGCCTTCGCCATGGCCGGCTTCGGCCGGCACAGCGTCATCCTGATCGCGCTGGCGGCCGTCGCCCTCGACATGGCCGTCCAGACCAGCCTGATCCTCGGCCAGCACACCGTCTACCAGCTCGATCCCCTCGCCCGGGCCCGCCTCAACAGCGCCTTCATCGCGATCTTCTTCATCGGCGGCGCCCTCGGCTCGCAGCTCGGCTCGATCGCCTTCCGGGCCGACGGCTGGAGCGCGGTCAGCCTCTTCGGGGCCGCCCTGCCGGTGCTGGCACTGCTGTACTGGCTGACCGAGCGCCGGCCCCGCGCGGCGCGCACGGCATAGGGCGGCGCAGGGCGGAGCACCTCGTCGACACTCCCCCGGTCCGCTCCTGGGACCGGTCGGCGCCTGCCTAGGATGCAGCGGAGATCGCCGCCCGGCCGAGGCGGGCGCTGCGCCACCGGGAGCGGATGATGGACCTGCGGCAGATGGAAGTCGTCGTCGCCGTGGCGGACGCGGGCGGGTTCACGGCGGCGGCGCGGCGGCTGCACGTGGTCCAGTCCGCCGTCTCCGGCACGGTCCGTGCCCTGGAACGCGAGCTGGGCACCGCGCTGTTCACCCGGACCACGCACCGGGTCCGGCTCACCCCGGCCGGCGAGGCGTTCGTCCCGGCGGCCCGGCAGGCCCTGCGCGCCGCCGAGCTGGCCCGGGAGGCGGTCGACGCGGCGAAGGGGGAGCTGCGCGGCCGGGTGACGGTCGGCACGATGCAGGGGGTCTGGGCGAACCTGCACCTCGCGCTGGCCGCGCTGCGGGCGGAACACCCCCGTGTGGTCGTGCGGTTGCGGCAGGCGGCGGTCACCGACCTGCGGCAGGCGCTGCGCGAGGGCACGGTGGACCTGGCGGTGGTGGCGCTGGACCGGCAGCAGCAGCGCGGGCTGGTGAGCAGGCTGCTGTCCCGGGAGGAGATGGTCCTGGTGGCCTCGCCCCGCCGGACCCTCGCCACGAGCGGCACGAGCGGCACGAGCGGCACGGTGGACCTGGCGGACATCGCCGAGCTGCCGCAGGTGGAGTTCCCGCCCGGCTGGGCCATCCGGGACGCGGCCGACCGCTCGTTCCGCGCGGCGGGCGTCGAACGCGCCACGACCTTCGAGGTCAACGACATCGTGGCCGCGTCCGAACTGGTCCGCAACGACCTCGGGATCTGCATCATGCCGCCGACCATCGCCGACCGTTTCCCGGACCTGACGACCTACCGGATCGCCCGGCACGCGCCGACCTGGAAGGTGATGGTGGTACGACCGCCGGGGGAGCCTCCGGCGGCGGTCGCGGCACTCTTGCGCCACATCACATGACGTGAGCTCTCGTCAGCAGGCAGCAGGCAGCAGGCACGGGGACGGCGACCGGCCCCGCGCCCGCCCGTGCCGGATCAGAAGTCGTCGGACTCGGGGATCACGTGCATCGCGGCCTCCTCCGCCGACGCCCCGGCGCCGTCCAGGCCCCGGTCGGAGGCGAACAGGTCGGAGTCGGTGACCTCGTGCGCGCCCTCGTCCGGTGCGAGGAGCCGTCCGGCGCGGCCGTCGCCGACCTCGTCGTCGAGGAGTTCGCCGTCCGTGTCCCAGGCGTCGCCGAGGTCGTCGCCCTCCGGGACGGCGAGGTCCGGGACCTCCTCGGCGAGGCGCTCGTCCAGGGTCTCCCCGCGCCGCCCCTCCGCGGCCGTGACGCCGGTGTGCTCCACGGCCCAGGGCCGCTCCGGCGGCGAGTAGCCCTCGTCCAGGGCCTCCTCGCCGGCCCGGTAGTCCAGGGTGTCCGAGGCGTCCAGCAGACCCGCGTCGTCCTGCACCTCCGAACCGTCCGGCTGGTAGACCTCGTCACCCATCGCCTCGTCGGTCATGCGCGCTCCATCGTCACTCGGGCCATCGGTTCGATCCGGCCGTCAGCGGAAAGGGTAGGGGCCGTGGTCGCGGCGGTGCGCGGCGATCACGAAAACACCAGCCAGCAGCGCCCCCAAAGGGGCGCTGGGGGTACCCCCGGCCGAAGGCTGGGGGAGGAACTGCGCGACCAGCCACGACGGCGCCGCGGACGAACAACGGCATGGCACGGCGCTTCCAGCCAACCGCTCAGCTCGTCGGCGCCCCCGCCTCCGCGCCGGGCCCGGCGCACAAGGCATGGTCGACGAGGACGCCCGTCGCGCGATTGAGGGCGGCCAGGTCCGGTGGTGCGGACGTGGTCGTAAGGAAGACGGTCACCGCGCGCCGGCCGTCCGCGCTCACCGCGGGCCGGGTGTTGACGCCGGCCCCGTCGCCCTCGTGGGTGTAGTAGTAACCGCCGCAGGAGAGCGGGATCTTACGCAGCCCGAGGCCGTAGGTGCCCTCGGGCATCTCGGCGACGTCCTCCGGGTCGTCGGTCCGCTCGACGGTCTGCCGCATCTCGCGCCACTGCTCGGCAGGGAGCAGCCGGCCGCCGGCCAGGGCGCGGAAGAAGGTGTTCAGGTCGGCCGTGGTGCTCACCACTCCGGAGTCCGCGGTGTGCTGGAAGCTGTGCTCGGTGACGTCGAGGCGCTTGCCGTCGGCGGTCGTCAGGTACGCGTTCACATACGGGGCGGGCAGGTAGGGGTCGAGGCCGGGAACGGTGGTGTTCCGCAGTCCCAGTTTCGCGATCACCCGGTGCTCGACCAGGTCCGGCCAGCTCGCGCCGCCGGCCTTCTCGGCGATCATCCCGGCCAGCAGGTAGTTGGTGTTGGAGTAGGCCCACCGGGTGGCCGCGCCGGGCTTCGGTACGAACAGCGGCCGGTGCTTCATCGCCACCGCGACCAGATCGGCCGCGGGGGTGGTGTCGTAGCGGTTCTCGTCGAAGTGGTTGATCAGCCGGTCCTGGATCTCCGGGTCGTCGACGTAGTCGTACAGACCGCTGGTCTGGCGGAGCAGGTCGCGGACGGTGATACGGCTGCCGTCGTTGCCGCTGCCGGAGACGACCCCCGGCAGCCAGTGCTCGACGGTGTCGTCCAGCGACAGCCGCCTCTCCGCGGCGAGTTGGAGGACCACGGTCGCCGTGAACGTCTTCGTCGTGCTCGCCACACGGAAGTGCGCGTTCCACGGGATCGGGTCCGGGGAGCCGGCGGTCCGGGTGCCGATACGGGCCATGAGCGGCGCCCTGTCGGCCCGGTCGACCCTGGCCAGCACGTTCACCTCGCCTCCCCCGGCCTGCCGTACGGCCGCCAGGTCCCGCCGGAGCGCGGACTCGCCGTAGGAGTGCCGCGCGGCCGGACGGTGTCCGGCGGTGACGGCGGTCGCGGTCAGGGGTGAGGCCAGCGCGAGCAGCGCTGTGGCCAGCATGGCGGCCCCGGCCCTCTTCGACGACGGCATCAGCATGTTCGAATCCCCCGTTGCTCTGGGTGTCGGTCGGTGACGGCCACCAGCCAACCGGAACCGGAGACGCGTGAGGATGGGACTTCCCTCCGAATGAGGGGTGTAGGTACCCCCCCTCGTGCGTGCGCCGGCCACCGCTGGCGACCGCCGGCCACCCACCACCCGGTCCCTTGACCCGCCACCAATCTGAGGATTCAATCAAATCTGACCGTTTACCCATTGGTCATCCGGAACCACCGGTGCAGCCGCGTACCGCCGCCCGAGCCGAAGCATTCTGGAGGATTTCGCCATGTCATCCGCCACGTCATCCGCCATGTCTCCTGACGCGACCCCGCCCGCGTACACGCCGCCTCCGCCGCGCATCCGCGCGGGACTGGACGACGCGGCCGGCCGGCTGTCCGGGGTCGACGCACTCCTGGCCGAACTGCCGAAGACCCCGCCCCGGGCACCCGACGCGGACGGCGACGAGGAGAAACTGGGCGCCGTCACCGTCACGCACCGCTTCGCGGACGCTCCCGGTGACGGCGATACCGTGCGCTGGCACTACGTCGAATGCGGCCCGGCCGACGCCCCTGTCGTCGTTTTCCTGCACGGCGTACCCGACTCCTGGTGGCAGTGGCACTACGCACTCGAGGCCCTCGGCACCGAACACCGCTGCCTGGCCGTCGATCTGAAGGGCTACGGCCAGTCGGAGAAGGGCACGGGGGATTTCCGCCAGGAGGGAGTCGCCATCCAGCTCGAAGCCCTCCTGGACCGGCTTCGGATCGAGCGGTTCAGCCTGGTCACGCACGACAGGGGAACTCCGGTGGGAGACCACCTCGTCGCCCGCATGGGACATCGGGTCGTCCGTTACGGCCGGGGACAGCAGCACCTCTGGCATCTCCACCCCGACCTGCACCCGCAGGAGGCCCTTTTCACCTCGCCCGACGCTCCCGGCACGCTGGCCGACGCCCGGCGGTTCGTGGCCCTGGCCTACACCCTGCTCACCGAGCGCCCGGTGCGGAGCCCTGACCTCGTCCGCACCGTGCAGGAATTCGGCTACCAGGGAATCAGTACCGCCGTCCCGCGTTACTTCCACTCGTCTTCGTTCCGCCAGGAATGGATCGAGCGACGCACCCGGCTCATTCCCCGGTGGACATGTCCGGTCCTGCTTCTGCAGGGTGCCGACGACCCGGTCCAGCCCCGCGAGTTCTACACCGATCCGCAGGTCCTCGCGCGACTCCCGCGGGGAAGTGCCGTGCACCTCTTCGACTCCGGCCACTTCTGGCCTTTCGAGGCGCCCGAGGAAATGACCACCGTGCTCCGGGAATTCCTCGGACAGGATCCAGCCGGAATCGGGCCTGCGGCAGGCTGAGCACGCGGACGCGGGGCGGGGGCGAGCAACGGCTCGCCGCCGCACGGAAGTTGGTACGGCCGCCGGCGCGGACGGCACCGGCGAAGGATTCAGGCCTGGCCGTCGGCTTCCGGTACCGGTCCGCGCACCGGGGCGGCCGGCGGAGCGGGGTCGGGGTCGGCTGCCCGGGCCGCTCGCCGGGCGAGCGGTACGAGGGCGATGGCGATCGCGCCGCCCAGCCCGGCCAGGGCGAAGACGGTGAAGCCCCAGCTGTCGTGGCCGTTGTCGGCCAGTGTGCCGACCAGCCAGGGACCGAGCACCGCGCCGCTGCGGCCGACCCCGGTCACCCAGCCGAGCCCGGTGGCCCGTGCGCTTTCCGGGTAGACGCTGCTGGTGGCGGCGTAGACCATGACCTGCGCGCTGAAGAGCCAGATCCCGGTGACGGCGACCACGACGTAGGTGACGGCCAGCGACAGGTGCGCCTGGAGCAGCAGCGCGCCGGCCGCCGTGAGGACGAACCAGATCGCCGAGACGCGCACCGCGCCGTAGCGGTCGGCCGTGCGGCCGGCGATCAGCATGCCGACGATTCCACCCGCGTTGATCACGAGCAGGAAGCTGACCGAGGAGGTCATGCCGTAGCCGGAGGCCAGCATCATCTGCGGCAGCCAGGTGCTCACGCCGTAGACCAGGAGCAGACCGCAGAAGGACGCGAGCCACAGGAGCGGCGTGGCGAAGCGGGACTCGGGGGCGAACAGGGCGCGCACCGCGTCCAGGCGGCCCTTCGCCCCCGCGGCCGGGGCCGCGACCCGGGTGACGCGCGGCAGTCCGTACCGGTCGGCCGTCGCGTCGGCCCGGTCCCGCCGTCCCTGCGCGAGCAGGACACCCGGCGACTCGGGCATCAGCCTGAGCAGCAGCGGTACGGCGATCACGGCGGGGATCACGCCGGCCCAGAACACCCAGCGCCAGCCCGCTGCCGGGGCGAGGGTCAGGCCGAGGCCGGTGGCGGCCATTCCGCCCACGTGGTAGCTGGTCATCAGCAGGCCGGTCGCCAGGGCGAGTCGGCGGGGCGGGGCGAATTCCATGACGATGGCGAGGCACAGCGGCATCAGCCCGCCGAGCCCGAGGCCGGCGAGGAACCGGCCGGTGCCGAACAGCGCGGGGTTCGCGGCCGAGGCGCACACGGCCGAGCCGGCGGAGAAGAGGCTCACGCTGACCACGAGCACGGGCCTGCGGCCGACCCAGTCGGTGATGTTTCCGGCGGTGAGCGCTCCGACGAGCATGCCGAACGTGGTCCAGCTGCCGATGGTTCCGGCGGTGGCCTTGCCGAGTCCGAGGCCGCCGTCCTCCAGCATGTGCGGCAGGACGGCGCCGTAGATGTTGACGTCCATGCCGTCGAAGAAGACCGCGAGCCAGCACAGGGCGAGGACCGGGGCGACGGTGCGCAGGGTGTGGCGGGGTGTGTCGGGCGGAGACATGGGTGTGCCGTGGAAGGTCATGGGGGCTCCAGGAGTGCGGTTCGTACGCGACTCGGTCGCAGCACGGGGGCGGATCTGCCACGGCTGCCGGCGCGCTTGTTCGTCAAGTGAAGGTTTCTTCATTGACCGCGGCCATGAGTGTGTGGGGGTCGCGGGAGCGCCGTCAAGAGTGAAGCCGGAGGATTTTTCGCTCAGGCGGGCGACGAGCCCGGGGCGTCCGTACCCGGCGACGGCGGGCCGGTCCAGCCCGGTCCCGGCGCGTCCGGCCCCCGGCCGAAGTGCCCGCCGGGCAGCGGTTCCGCCTGGTCAGGGACGGCTCGCAGGCCGTCGAGCAGCAGCCTGAGATAGCGCCGCCACAGGTCGGGCTGTCCGCTCCGCTCGGTGACCGCGGCCAGCATCTGCTGGATCATGACGAGGTCCCAGGGCTCCGCGTCGGCGCGCAGCACGCCCTGCTCCTTGGCCCGTTCGACCGTGAGGTCGACGTTGCGCCTGATCTGCTCCTGGTACCGCAGCCCCACCGGTGCCGCGCGGCCGCCGTGGAACACGACCTCGCGCAGACCGCGGTCGAGGGCCTGCAGTTCGGCCACCCGCTCCAGACCGACCGCCAGCCCGCGCCAGGCGTCGGCGTCCTCCGCACCGGCCCGCGTGGCCTCCTCCACCCGCGCGAACATGTCGTCGACCAGCTCGTCGATCAGCGCCTGCTTGTTGGGGAAGTGGCGATACGCCGTACCCACCCCGACCCCGGCATGGCGGGCCACGTCGTCCAGCGTCGCCTTGAGGCCGCGGTCGCGGAACACCTCCCGGGCGGCGGCGAGGAGTTTGCGGCGGTTCAGCTCGCGATCACGCCGCGGCCTGGGCGTACTCGCCCCGCCGGGGCCGCCGGCCGCACCGGATGCGGAGGGTCCCGCCATGCAGAGGTCTCACTTTCCAGGAGCGCGCGATCGTCCGGCACATCGTACGACCGCACCCTCCGCAGGTCGGGGGCACGGGCAGGACTGTCGCCCGAACCGCCACCACATCGACCGGAGATTGAATCTCCGTTTCGTGTTACGGTGACCGCACGACGAAACGGAGATTCAATCTCCGGATCGGCCTCCATTCGACACCGGCGGGAGAAGACGCGATGCATGGACACGATGCGGCCGCAGACCACGGCGAGGGGAAGCAGCGGCGGCGGCCCCGGCACCCGATGCGGATCGCCGCCGTGGCGACGGTCACCCTCATGACCGCGGCCGTCCTGGCCGGCTGCGGGGAGGACGACACCTCGGCCGCTTCCGCCGGCACGTCCGCGTCGCCCTCCTCGTGCCCGACGTCCACGGCGGGAGCGGGACCGGGTCAGGGCAGCGGCATGCCCAGCGGCATGCCGTCCGGAAAGCCGGGCGGCGGCACCACGAACCTCGTACAGGCAAAGACGATCAAGAAGACCGACAACAGCACCAGCACGGTCATCGACCCGGCGGGCCCGGCGATCACCTGTGACACGTCGGCGATCACCACCACCGACGACATCACCTACTCCTCACCCACCACACACGGCACCAAGACCGACCTGAAACTCGACATCCAGGTACCGAAGAGCTCGGGCAAGAAGCCCCTGGTCGTCTACCTCACCGGCGGCGGCTGGGTGATGGCGGACCGCACCGGCAACCTGGACCAGCGCACCTACGTCGCCGACCAGGGCTACGTGGTCGCCAGCGTCCAGTACCGCACCACGACCGGCGGCGCCACCTACAAGGACGCCCTCGCCGACGTGAAGTCCGCGATCCGCTACCTGCGCGCCAACGCCGACACCTACGGCATCGACACGGACCACGTCTTCGTCTGGGGCCAGTCGGCCGGCGGATACCTGGCCGCCATGACCGGCGTCACCAGCGGCGACCCGAAGTACGACGTCGGCGACCACCTCGACCGGAGCAGCGCGGTCCAGGGCGTGGTGGACGAGTTCGGCCCCGCCAACCTGTCGCAGCTCGCCGCCGACTACGACCAGGCCGCCAAGGACGGCAACTACGCTGCGGGCAACTCCGCCGCACAGTGGGTCTACGGCCCCGGGACCACCAAGTCCGTCGCGCAGTACACCAGCCAGGTGGCCGCAGCCGACCCGGCCACCCACATCACCTCCTCGACGCCGCCCTTCCTCCTGATGCACGGCAGCGCCGACCCCCTGGTCTCCCCCAGCCAGACGCTGAACCTGTTCACCGCCCTCAAGGACAAGGGCGTCGACGCCCAGCGTGTGGTGCTCACCGGGGCGGGCCATGGCGACCTCAGCGTGGCGGCCCTCTCCGGTGCCTCGTCGAGCACCTCGACGGCCGGCAGCGACGCGAAGCCCTGGTCCACCAAGGAGACGATGAGCCACATCACCGACTTCCTGGCAGGCCACACTTCCTGATCCGCGGGATGCGGCCGGAGGCAGGCGCCGGCGCTTGAACATGCCGTTCCGTGGTCCGATATATAACCTTATAGACTGTTTGTTCGTTCTTGCTGTGGCCACGGTGGAACGGTGGCGCAGGGACGCGCCAGGAGGCCGGAATGCACCGCTCGATCGCGTGGGCGGACCCGACGACGTCGATCCGGAGCGACGATCGTCGGCTGAAGGTGACCGCGACCGGACCTTCCGCCACCGGACACTCGTGATGTCAGGAACCGGGGAAGGGAGACCCGAGAGGGAGCCCCACCTCCCCGACCTGCATCTGCGCCTGCGCTCCGAACTGGGCCGGATCGACGACCAGTTGCACGCCCTGCTGACCGCCATGGACCGGCTGCAGGGCCTGCTGGACGCGGTGGTCGCCATCAGCCGGGAGGTCGAGCTGCCCGCGGTACTGGACCGTATCGTGACCACCGCCATGGACCTGGTGGGCGCCCGCTACGGGGCACTGGGGGTACTCGACGAGTCGGGAGACCACCTGGAGCAGTTCATCTCCGCCGGTCTGTCCGAACAGGAGCACGCCGACCTGGCCGGGACCGAGTTCCCGCGCGGTCTGGGGGTCCTCGGGCACCTGATCCGCCACCCCGAGCCCCTGCGGGTCGAACGGATCACGGCCCATCCGTCGTCCGTCGGATTCCCGCCCGGCCACCCGCACCTGCGCACCCTGCTCGGCGTCGCCATCAGCGTCCGCGGCGAGGTCTACGGTGACCTCTACCTGTCCGAGCGCCGCGACGGACGGCCCTTCGACGCCCACGACGAGAGCGTCGTCCTGGCCCTGGCCGGCGCCGCCGGCATCGCGATCGAGAACGTCCGCCTGTTCGAACGGGTGCGCATCGGAGCCGAGCAGTTCCAGCGCCTGCTGCTGCCCAAGCTGCCCGACCTCCGGCCGTTCACCGCCGCCGCCGTCTACCGGCCCGCCGCCGAGCCCAGCCGGCTCGGCGGGGACTGGTACGACGCGATCCCCCTGCCCGGCAACGTCGTCGCCGTCGTCATCGGCGACGTGGTCGGTCACGATCTCAGGGCCGCGGCCGCCATGGCCTCCATCCGCAACATGCTGCGCGCACTGCTGTTCGAAGGGGGCGGGCCGCCCGGTGCGGTGCTCGCCCAGCTCGACCGCACCCTGCAGGCCATCACGGACAATCCCGTCACCACCACGACCCTGGCACGCATCGAGCCGGACGGGCCGGGCTGGCGGCTCCGGTGGAGCAGCGCGGGCCACGTCCCGCCGCTGCTCATCACCCCCGGGCACCGGGCGGAGTACCTGTTCGTCGAGCCCGGGCTGCCCCTCGGGGTCGACTCCGAGCAGCCCCGCCCCGACCACTCCCGCTTCGTCCCCCCGGGCGCCACGCTGGTCTTCTTCACGGACGGGCTGATCGAGCGCCCGGACCGGCCCATCGACGCGAGCCTCGACGACCTCACCGCTCTGGCCACCGCGTACGCCGACCTGCCGCTGAAGGAGTTCGTCCGGGCACTGGCCGACCACCATCCGAGCGACGGGCACGACGACATGGCCGTGCTCGCCCTGCGCACCCCGTGCGCCTGACCCGCCGGCGCCGCCGAACGTCCAGCTCAACGGTGCCGTGGAGGATCGGGCGGATCCGGCGGATGATGGATCTCGGGGCGATGTCGATGCGGAGGTCGCCCGATGGCTGTCGCCCGGCGTGAACGGCTCCGGCGCGGCGGCGTGGCCGCCCTCGACATCCTCGTCGTCGCGGCGCTGTACTACGGCTCGGCGAAGCTGGGGCTCCTCCAGCAACTGGTGCGCCGCCAGGTCACCCCGCTGTGGCCACCGACCGGCATCGCCCTGGCGGGCCTGCTCCTGCGCGGCCCGCGGGTCTGGCCGGGGATCGCGCTCGGCGCGCTCCTGGTCAACGTCTCCCTCGGGCCGTCGGTCTGGGCCGTCATCGGGATCGTGGCGGGCAACACCCTGGCGCCCGTCTGCTCGTACGTACTGCTGCGCCGTACCGGATTCCGTGTCGAACTGGACCGGCTGCGGGACGCGCTCGCCCTGATCTTTCTGGGTGCGTTCACCGGGATGCTGGTCAGCTCGACGACGGGCAGCGCGACCCTGGCACTCGCCGGTGCACTCACCGCCGACCGGTTCTGGCCCACCTGGTCGGTCTGGTGGACCGGCGACGCGATGGGCGTCCTGGTGGTGACGCCGGTCCTGCTCGTGCTGCGCTCGGCACGCCGGCCGAAGGGCGTGCCGGCTTCCCGCTGGGCGGAGGCGCTGCTGCTCGTCGCGGCCACGTACGGCGTCGGCCTCCTGGAGACCGGCAGCACCCCCCTCATGTTCCTCGGCTTCCCGTTGCTGATCTGGGCGGCCTTCCGCTTCCAACTGGCCGGGTCGGCGCCCTGCGCCCTGGTCGTGTCGACCTTCGCGGTCGTCGCGGCCGCCCGGGGGGCCGGCCCGTTCGCCGGTCGCGACCTCCTCACCGCCATGATCACCCTGCAGGCGTTCAACGGTTCCTCCGCACTCACCGCACTGCTCGTCGCGGCGGCCGTCAGCGAGCGCAACGCGACGCAGCGGGAGATCGCGCGAGCCTGCGGGCAGCTCGCCGCGATGGTGGCCAGGATCGCCGCAGGCGGCTACCCCGCGCTGCCCCCTGCGGACGCCGGCACCGAGGACGACGGGAAGGAGCCCGGCGGACACCCAGGAAGACCGCCCTGACCGCACACGCCCTGCGGAACGACGGCAGGCCGGCCGCGCCTCTCCGTCACACCGACGGGCCGATCATGTGCACCGGTCCGGCGTGGCGTCCTTGCGGCCGCCTGCCGTGCAGGGCGAAGTCGGCCCGGGCCCGGCAGTCGACCGGGCACTGCGCCACCCGCCTGCGACACGGGTCACACCGATTGATGTTTACGTCGCCCACATTGCCATCCTAATGTGAACGCTGCATACATCGTAGGTGGTCGAGATTGAGATCGAGAGGGGAACCCGGATGACCAGCGAGCTGTTCTCGCCGTTGTCCCTGCGCTCCGGGCAGGTGCTGAACAACCGGATCGCGAAGGCGGCCATGGAGGAGAACATGGCCGCCGACGGCCAGCTCCCGGACAAGGTACTGTTCGAGCTGTACCGGCGGTGGGCCGCCGGCGGCACCGGGCTGCTGATCACCGGCAACGTCATGGTCCACGCCGAGGCGCTGACCGGTCCGGCCGGCGTGGTACTCGACGAGGCCGCGCCGCTGGAGCCCTTCATCGAGTGGGCCAGGGCCGGCAAAGCCGGCGGCGGGGCGATCTGGATGCAGATCAACCACCCCGGCCGCCAGATCGGGTCCGACATGCCCGGTGTCGTGTGGGGCCCGTCCGCGGTCGCCGTCGACCTGGGCAGGCACAGCAGCCGTTTCGGCCGTCCCGTGGCCATGACGCCCGAGCAGATCCAGGCCACCGTGACCCGGTACGCGGTCACGGCCCGGCGCGCCGAGCAGGCGGGCTTCGACGGTGTGGAGATCCACGCCGCGCACGGCTACCTGCTGTCGCAGTTCCTGTCCCCCCTGGTCAACAAGCGCACCGACCAGTGGGGTGGATCCCTGGAGAACCGGGCCCGGATGCTGCTGGACGTCGTCCTTGCGGTCCGCGCCACCGTCTCCCCGGCCTTCGCGGTCGCGGTGAAGCTCAACTCCGCCGACTTCCAGCGTGGCGGGTTCGACGCCGACGACGCCCGCCAGGTGATCGAGATGCTCGCACCGCTCGGCGTCGACCTGGTCGAGCTTTCCGGCGGCAGCTACGAGAGCCCGGCGATGGCGGGACGCCCCGCCGACGCGCGCACCCAGGCCCGCGAGGCGTACTTCCTCGATCTGGCGAAGGACCTGGTCAAGAGCAGCCCACTGCCGCTGATGCTCACCGGAGGCATCACCCGGCGCGCCACCGCCGAGAAGGTCCTCGACAGTGGCGTGGCGCTCACCGGGATGGGCACGGCCCTCGCCGTCACCCCGGACCTGCCCGACCGCTGGCGCCAGGGGCGCGATGCGGACGCGCAGCTTCGTCCGGTGACGTGGTCGGACAAGGCCCTCGCCTCGGCCGCCGGCATGGCACAGGTCCGCCACCAGATGCGCCGCATCGCCCGTGGAAGCCGCCCCACGCCCCGCACCCACCCGGCGCTCGCCCTCATCTCCGAGCAGCGCAGGCAGCGCCGGGCCCTGCGCCGCTACCGCGCCTGGCTGTCCGCGGCACAGGGCGCCGCGTAGGCGTGGCGTGCCGAAAGGGCCCCAGGTACTCGTCGCTCGCCGCGACCACCTGGGGCCCTTCCGGTCTGTCGTCACGCGCTCGGCACCGGGTCCCGCCGCCCCGCCGTGGCGGAACCGACGTCGGGAACCGTCCTGCCCAAGGGTTCCGGTACGACGAGTGGACGGCCGAGGCAGCGCATGGCTGCCGTCGGCAAGCCCGTACCTCAACGGCACTCCCTCTGGGGGGCGTTGCCGGTGCGTCCCTACCGGCCTCGGCGGTGCGGTTCCGTCGGAACCGCTACCGGCTGCGGACCGAGGTCGGGACCGGCATGTGCAGGGCGAGCCGGCCTTCGGTGACGATTCTCGCTCGCGTACGGGAAGCACATAGGAGTCAGCAGTAACCTCCTCCTCCCCGGAATCGTCGTCGCGAACGCCGTCGAAGCGTTCTCCATGGTCGGGTTCGGAGCCCTTTCGGACCGCGTCGGACGCCGCCCGGTCTGCCTGACGGGCTCGATCGCCCTGGTCCTGTTCGCGTTCCCGTTCTTCTGGCTCATGGACACGGGGAACCCGGTCCTCGTCTGGCTCGCGCTGATCGTCGCGGTCGGCCTCTGTCACGGCGCCATGATCGGTACCCAGCCCAGCTACTTCACCGAACTGTTCGGCAGCACATCCCGATACAGTGGGATGGCGCTCGGCCACGAGCTGGCCGCGGTGTTCGCCGGCGGTCTGTCACCCCTCATCGCCACCGCCCTGCCGGCGGCCACCGGAGCGGCCTGGCCGATCGCCCTCCACCTGATGGGCTTCGGCGCGATCACCGTCTTCTTCGCCCGAGAGACGGTCAAGCGCCCCGTTCCCGCGGGCCGGACAGCCTCCACTGGCATGGTGAGCGAGCACGCACAACGACGCCGAAGCGCACCACGGCACCCGCGCGGTCTCCCAAGGCCCACCGTCCCTTCCTCGTCCAGTGAAAGCCGAGGTGTTCCTGTGACCGTGTCCGACATCCGCCCGTCCCCGCGAGCCCGACTGCGCGGCCTGCCGATCACACAATGCACGATTCCGAGTCTGCTGGACCGACAGGCGCAGACCTACGAGGACAAGACGCTGGTGCGCATCGGCGCGGTGCGGCGCAGCTTCCGGGAAGTCCGCGAACAGGCCGCCCGCATGGCCGGCCTGCTCGCCGGTCAGGGAGTCGAGAGCGGCGACCGGGTGGCCATGCTGTGCCGCAACCGGATCGAACTCCTCGACCTCGTTCTCGGCTGCGCATGGCTCGGCGCGGTGGCCGTGCCGCTCAACGCCGCGGTCCGGGGCCAGGCCCTGAGTCACGCGCTGACCGGTTCGGGCGCCCGGATCCTGGTGGCGGAACCCGACCTGGTCGAGCATCTCGCCATCATCGAGCGCCCTGGGACACTGGAGACGGTCTGGACCGTCGGAGCCGTCCCGGCCGACGCCCCGGCCGGTTACCCGGTGGAACCCCTGCCTCCCGCCACGGCTCCGCTGCCGCCGGCCGAGGTCGGCCCCGGTGACACCATGGCCATCCTCTACACGTCCGGAACCACCGGCCCGTCGAAGGGCGTGTGCTGCCCGCACGCCCAGTTCTACTGGTGGGGCATCAACGTCACCGAGCAACTCGGCATCGCCGAGGACGACGTCCTGTACACCTGTCTCCCGCTGTTCCACACCAACGCGCTCAACACCTTCATGCAGGCGCTGGTCTCGGGTGCCACCTTCGTGCTGGGGAGCCGCTTCTCCGCCTCACAGTTCTGGGCCGAGGCCGCGGAGGCCGAGGCGACCGTCACCTACCTCCTCGGCGCCATGATCAAGATCCTGTACTCGCGACCCGCCGGACCGGAGGACTCGGCCCACCGCATCCGGCGCGCCCTGTCCCCGGCCACCCCGGCCGAGCTCTGCGAGCCGTTCCAGCGCCGGTTCGGCGTGCAGTTGACGGAGGGTTTCGGATCGACCGAGACGAACTGCGTCGCGAGCGGACCGGTCGACCCCGTGCGGCCGGGTTCGCTCGGGCGCGTGCAGGACGACTTCGAGGCCATGGTCGTGGACGAACACGACCAGCAGGTTCCGGACGGCACGCCAGGGGAGCTGGTGCTGCGCAGCAGGCAGCCGTACGCCTTCGCCACCGGGTACTTCGGGCTGCCGGACAAGACGGTCGAGGCATGGCGCAACCTGTGGTTCCACACCGGGGACCGGGTGTTCCGGGAGGCCGACGGCACCTTCCGCTTCATCGACCGCATCAAGGACGCGATCCGGCGCCGGGGCGAGAACATCTCGTCCTTCGAGGTGGAGCAGGTCATCGCGCTGCACGAGGCGGTCGAGAGCACAGCCGTCTACGCGGTCCCCTCCGATCTCGCGGAAGACGAAGTCATGGCGGCCGTGGTGGTGCGGCCCGGACACGAACTCGATCCGGTCGAGATCATCCGGCACTGCGAGAAGCGGCTCGCCTACTTCGCCGTTCCCCGGTACATCGACATCGTCGACGCACTGCCGCTCACCGAGAACGGCAAGGTGCGGAAGTCGGTCCTGCGCGACCGCGGGGTGACGTCCGGGACCTGGGACCGAGAGGCGGCGGGGTATGTCCTGTCCCGCTGACCTGGTCCGCAGGGCGTCATATGACCGACGGAACCGGGAGATCGGGTGGCTGCCGTGATCACGGGGGCGTACGAGGTCCCCTACAGCCGCCGCCCGGGTGCCGAATGTGCCACCGAGAGGCTGCCGGCCACTGCCGTCCTCGGGGACGCCCGCCGCATCGTCCTCGTCGCCGGTGACCACTTCGGCCGCTCCGCCTTCGCCGACCTGGCGGACAACTACAACCGGGCGACCCGGGAACACCTGGCACCCTGGCGCCGCTCGACTTCGGCGGACCCGACGCCCTCCTCGCACTCCTCACCCAGCGGCACATCGCGGCGACGGGTCTGGACATCGCCGACTACGCACACATACCGCTGACGCAACGGCTGCGGCGGCCACGCCTCAGCCGTCGCGAGCCCCGGCGAGTGGCGCGCCGACCGGGCCTGTCGCCTTTCGCCGCCGGTTCGGTCCGGGGCGCCTGGTGCTCCAGGCCGTGAGGGCGAGTGCGGCCGCCGCTGAGATCACACCGCCGAGGAGCAGCGCGGAGCGGGGGCCGAAGGCGTCGGCGACGACACCGACGAGGGGGGCGCCGACGGGGGTGCCGCCCAGGAGCACGAGGAAGTAGACGGACAGCACGCGCCCACGCAGGTGCGGGTCGACGTACAGCTGTGTCAGGGCGTTGGCGGTCGTGGTGACGATCACCGCGGCGAAGCCGACGGGGACCAGCAGGGCCATGAACGTGCCGTAGCCGGGCATCAGGCCCAGCGCCGCCTCCAGTACGCCGAAGGCGACCGTGGCCGTGATCAGACGTCGTGCGGTGGGCGGCTGCTTCCCGTTGGCGGCGAGGAGCGCGCCGACGAGGCCGCCCGCGGCATAGGCGGCGGAGAGGTAGCCGAAGGCCGCCGAGCCGGAGTGGAAGACGGTGACGGCCACGAGGGAGATGGTGACCTGGAAGTTGAGCCCGAAGGTGCCGACGACGGCGATCAGTGTGATCGGGAGGAGCAGTTCCGGTGTGGTGGTGATGTGACGGAAGGCGTCGGTCAGGCGTTTGTCGCCGGGGTGGCGTGGGTCGGGGTGGCGGAGTTCACCGGACGCGATGGTGGACAGCCCGTACAGGACCGGCAGATAGGAGACCGCGTTGATCAGGAACACCGGGCCGGTACCGACGGCGGCCGCGGTCAGGCCCGCGGCGGCGGGCCCGAGGATGCGGGCGACGTTGAACTGGGCGGAGTTCAGGCTGACCGCGGCGGCCACCTGCTCGCGGACGACCAGGTCCGATATGAGGGCGTTGCGGGCGGGACCGTCCACGGCGGTGGCGGTGCCGAGGGCCGCGGCCAGGGCGTAGACGGACGGCAGGCTCACCGTGCCGGTGACGGTCAGGACGCCGAGCAGCAGTGCCTGCGCCGCCATGGTGGTCTGGGTGATCAGCAGCAGCCGACGTCCGGGGTAGCGGTCGGCGAGGGCTCCCCCGGTGAGGCCGAACAGGGTCTGGGGCAGGAACTGCAGTGCGGTCACGATGCCGACCGCCCTGCCGCTGCCGCCGGTCAGCTGCAGGACCAGCAGGTCCTGGGCGGCTCGCTGCATCCAGGTGCCGATGTTGGAGGTCAGTTGGCCGAGCAGGTAACGGCGGAAGGCCCGGACGGTGAGGGTGGCGAGCGCCGAACCGTGCTCTCTGCCGCGTGGCGGGCGGCACTGCAGGCTCATGCCGGCCGGCCCGCGTACGCGTCCGCGACGGGCGCGTCCAGGTCGTCGACGTGGTGGAAGGTCGGCTGGGGGTGCATGAGGAACGCGTGGTGGGAGATGTTCCACGCGTAGGCGCCGGCCATGGCGAACGCGATCCGGTCGCCGGTCCGCAGCCGGTCGACCATGACGCGGCGGGCCAGGACGTCCTTGGGTGTGCAGAGCTGCCCGACCAGTGTCACCGGCTCGCCGCGGACCTCCGGGCGGTGCCAGGCGTGGTGCCAGGACTGGTCGGGGATGATCTCGAAGGGCTGGTCGTGCTGTTTCGCGGCCGGTGTGCGCAGGTGGTGGGTGCCACCGCGGAGGACGGCGAACGCCTGGCCGCGGCTGCGTTTGACGTCCAGGACCTGGGTGACGTACCAGCCGCAGTAGGCCGTGACCGAGCGACCCGGTTCGATCCGCAGCGTGACACGGGGATGGCGCTCCAGCGTCCGGCACAGCCCGACACCGAACGCGGCCCAGTCGAAGACCTCGTGGGGACGGGTGTAGTCGACGCCCATCCCGCCACCGATGTTGACCTCGGCGAGCGCGATCCCCTGCTGGTGTGCCCAGCGGTCCGCCCAGGCCATGACCTGGGCGACGAGGGCCAGGTGGGCGCGCGCGTCGAGGCCGCTGGCCACGTGGACGTGCAGCCCGCGCAGCCGGATACGGCCGTCGGCCGTGATGACCTGCAGGCATCGGTCCAGCTGAGCGGGGTCCAGGCCGAAGGGGCTGGGACAGCCGCCCATGACCAGGGAGACCGAACGGAGCAGCACGGGCACGTTGACGCGCAGCAGCACGTCGACCGTGCGGTCGCCCAGCAGGGTCGTCAGCGTGCGCAGTTCGTGTTCGCTCTCGACATGCAGGCGCTCCACGCCGGCGTCCAGGGCCTCGGCCAGTTCCGCCGGGGTCTTGCCGGGGCCGCCGAAGGCGATCCGCGCTTCGGGGAAGAGGCCGCGGACGTGGCGGATCTCGCCGCCGGAGGCGACCTCGAACCCGTCGACGTGCTCGGCCAGGGTCTGCAGGAGGCGGGGATCGGAGTTGGCCTTCGCCGCATACAGCAGTTCGACGCGGCGGGGCAGCGCGGCCCGGATGGCGCGGACGTGCTCGCGCAGGCCGGGCAGGTCGTAGAGGTAGGCGGGCAGGTCGTCGTCGGCCAACCGGCCGACCTGGTGCAGAAGTGCGGGCCTCACGGCATCACCTCGCGGGGGAAGTCCGCGCCGAGCGGGCTGGGCAGGGGAACGTAGTGGGCGTGCCGGTCGGCCTGGCGGGCCCAGCGCAGCAGGAGGTTGGCCTTGGCGGGCAGCGGGACGCCGGAGAGCAGGGCACGCAGACGGGGCGGTTCGCCGGCGCTGCGGGCGTATGCGTCGATGCGGTCACGGACCAGGCCCCACAGCGCGGGTTCCAGCGCCGGCCGGAGGTCGGCGAGGGCGCCGAGCACCTCGGCGACATGGTTGACCAGCAGGCAGTACGCGACCCGGTTCCAGCCGCGTTCGGCGTCGTAGGTCAACGGTCCGCGGACGTCCTCCGGCAGCGTGGACAGAAACCGCTCATGATGACGGGGCAGGAGCTTGGTGCCCTCCAGGTCGCGGAACAGCATCTGCGCGGGCATGCCGTCCGCCCGCACGCCGACGACGACGTTCTGCAGGTGGGGTTCCAGGACGATGCCGTGTTCGAAGTACGCGGCCAGCACGGGTGGCAGCAGCAGCCCGAGATACGCCTCCCACCATGCCAGGAGGTCTCCGTCGCCTCGGGCCAGCAGGTGGGAGACGTGGGCCCGGCTGGTGGGGTACTCGTCCGCGACCGCGGCGGCGAGCAGCGGGGTCACGCCCGGACGGAGGTGGGGACGCAGGCCGGAGCGCACGATGACGCCGAAACCCTCGGCCAGGTCGGTGTCGCCGCCGACGGCGACTGTGCGGTAGCCGGGCTCGGCGAGCAGCGCGCAGCCGGGGAAGCGGTCGGCGAGCCGGGTCATGACGGGCTGGACCAGGCGGTTCAGCGCAACGGCACCCGACAGTTCGTAACTGGCGTTCTTGCGCAGGCAGTTGGTGATACGGACGTTCAGGCTGAACTTCAGGAAGGTGTCCGCGTCCGGCTGGTAGAGCGTCCGCACCGACGCGGTGGGCACCCATTCGGGCCCGCTGACGCCCGTGTCCACGACGGCGCCGTCCGCCATCGCCGCACACAGCGCCTCGTGACCGCGCAACAACCGGAACTGCCAGGGATGCACCGGGAGCGTCACGTATTCCGGGTCCACCGGCGGACACAGCCTGTCCAGTTCGCCCGGCTCCCCCTCCTCCCGCACCAGTTCGCGGCGTACGGCCAGGTGGTGCAGGCGGATACGGGCTCCGGCCTCCGGTCCGTACGCCAGCCAGTCCGCCGGGTCCCCGCTGCGGGCCTTGGGCGTGGGGTGGAAACGGTGCCCGAACACCAGCGCCTGCTCCGAAGCCAGATAGAGGTCGGGACAGAGGTCCGGTTGCGGTGCCGGACGGGCGCGGTGTTCCAGGGTGGTGCGGTGTTCCAGGGTGGTGCGGTGTTCCAGGGTGGTGCGGATAGTCTCGTGGCTGTCGGCGACCTGGTCCAGGAACTCGTCGTTGGCCGTGCCGGTGCGCAGTTCCAGTTCCTCCTGGACGTAACCGGCCAGTTCGCGCCAGTCGACGGTGGCCCATGCGGCGTCCTGGAGCCTTTGGACGGGGCCCTCGAAGCGGTGGGCGCCGATCATCGAGACCCGGCGCAGCCGGGCCCGCAGCAGAAGGTCCCGGTGCGGCAGGCGCAGCAGGAGGTGGTCGTGGTCGACGGTCACCTGGTGCTCGGGAGCGGACACCTCGCGGACGAGGCAGTTGAGCAGGGTGTGGGCGGTGACGGCGCCGGCGGTCTCGTCCGGCTGATCGGTCCGTGCCGCGGTCGTGGTGCCGGGCGCGAGGGCGGAGGTGGTCATGGGGTGGCTCCAGTGCGTCAGAAGGGGCGGTACCGGGTGAGGGGGTTGGGGATGGGAATCCACTGGGCCTTGCCGGGGTCGTCGGCCAGACGCATCGCGATGGTGGCCTTCAAGGGCAGGCTGTCCCCGAAGAAGACGGCCTCGTCCCCGTGGTCGGGCAGTTCGGCGTACGCCCGGCGGCCGGCCTCGGCCACCGTCTCCCACAGCGTCCCGGGGTCGAGGGCACGGGTGCGGGCGAGGACGTCGACCAGTTCGCTGAAGACCCCGCTGAGCAGCGCGCCGAACAGCTTGGTGCGCAGCGCGTCCGGGTCGTCGCCGGCCCGGGTGCCGGCGAGGGGTGGCAGGGTGAATCCCCAGGCGGCGAGCCTGCGCGGGCTGACCCGGACCCCGTCCAGGTCCCGGTAGAGCACGCGTACCGGCTTCCCGTCCCGAAGGACGACCAGGGTGTTCTGGCCGTGGGCCTCCAGCGCGACTCCCATGGACAGCAGGGTCAGCGCGGGCGGGAGCACCAGCGTGGCGAAGTCCCGCAGCCAGCGCACCGGATCACCCGCCACGACGGCCGCGCCGGTCGCGTGCACCGCCGTCAGCGGGACGGCGATCTCACCGTCGCCCAGGTGGGAGTCGGTGGACTCCCTGAGCATCGCGGCCAGGCTGCCGGACGCTCGCCCACCCACCCGGACCGCGCCGCCGCCCAGCTCCCGGAGCACCCGCAGGTTCGCACCGAACCCGGCCTTGTCGACGACGGCCGAGACCAGATCCGACAGGGCCGGTCCGTCGGCCGCCTCCGCCGGCGAGATGGTCCGCCGGTAGTTGGTGACCTGCACGTCGAGGGCGGTCTTGATGTGGCAGCCGGGCAGATCGGCCACCGGTGCGAGCGTACGCAGCGACAGCAGTGGCCGGGCCGGGACCGTCCGCCCCGTCACGGCGAGGTCGCGGTGGCGCGCCAGTACGTGGTCCCGCTGCCAGGGGTGGACCGGAACCAGGAACGTGTCGCCGTCCCGCAGTTCGGCCGGCCAGGTACCCGCGCCCTGCCAGCGGTCGGCCGGGACGGGCAGCAGGGCCAGTTCGACCACCGGGTGGTGCTCGGGCGCGTAGGCCAGGACCTCGGCGACGGACATGCCGGTACGGGTACGGCAGCACGGGTGCTGCGGGTGACCGTCGACCACCGCCTGCTCCGCGTCGGCCGAATCGCACAGCCTGCCGGGCCCTTCGGGATTCGCGGCGCGGGCCAGTGCGAGGTTGATGACGCTGTTGTCCAGCTCGGCGGCGAGCCGGCCCGCGGCCGACCCGGACAGCCCCAGCCGGGCGAGGAGTTGGGCCGGCCCGCGAACCGGCCCCGCGGGCCCCGACACGGTGAAGTCACCGGGCGTCCGGGCGAACCGCCGGGCACACCCGTCAGGTGCCGTGAGCCGGTCACCGTTCCGCAGCGTCACGACGAGTGTGTCCGCCTCGCGCTGCCGGGCGGTCACGCCGGGCAGCGGCTCCCGTGCGAGGGCGCCCCACAGCCGCCCCAGGACGGTGGCCCGTGCTCCGGGGAAGGCTGCCGCGAACGGCTCCGCCAGATCCGGGCGCACCCGCCGCAGTTCGTCGATCGTCCTCTCGGGAATCCCCTCACCCCTTCCATGCGGGAGCGGAGGACTCATGGACGTGTTCGGGGTACCTGAGGGCATGGCGGATTCCCGGAAGTCGAGTGGTTTTTCCAGCACGCGGCGGACCTGAATCGGACCGCACGTCGGACACTACGGGAAGGCGCGTAAGCGCCAATCAAGCGGAAATACAGGTGGTTTCCATAAAACCCCGCGGCGAAAACCCTGAAACGCCAGAAAACCAGGACCTCGCATGAGTGCTGCCGCGGCCTTTCGGCGGCCGCACAACCAGGGTCCACAGCACGGAGCGGCCATGCCTGCCACGCGGCAAGTCACAGGTCATGGGCTACTTCCTCCTGCCTGCAGCACACGCTTCCGCAGAATCTCGGCGGGCCTGACGTTCCGTTTCTTAACCATTTCCTAACCAGGAGCTGGCAACACACTGGATGTCCTGGTACCACCCTCGTCCGAGAGTGCGCCATCCGGCTGAATTCCGCGCGCGTCCATCGATGACCTCGTGCGTGACGCCGTCACATGAGAAACCCGAGGGGTCACTGATACGAGGGAATAGTGCGGCGGTTGTACAGCACGGCAGGGCTGCTGTTTGTGAGCCTGTCGGCATGCATCTGCTGCTGATCGAGGACGACGACCGGGTGGCCGAGCCCCTGCTGGAGGGACTGGGCCGTTTCGGGTTCACCGTGGAGCACGCGCGAACCGGTGCCGACGGCCTGTCCGCCGCGGAGCCGGCGATGGTGCTCCTGGACCTGGGGCTCCCCGACATGGACGGCATCGACGTCTGCCGGGAGCTACGAGCCCGCTCCGCGGTCCCGATCATCATGATCACTGCGCGGGATTCCGAGGCCGACCGGGTGCTCGGTCTGGAACTGGGCGCGGACGACTACGTGTCGAAGCCGTTCGGGGTCCGGGAGCTGGTGGCGCGGATCCGGGCCGTGGCTCGACGCACCCGGGCCGTGCCCGGCGACGCGGGCGATCCGGTGACAGGAGCCTCCGGCGGCCGGGACCCGGCCGGTGAGTCCGGCGCCCAGCGGATCGGTCCCCTCAGCGTCGACCGCCGAACCCGTCAGGTCCGCGTGGGCCGGGTGCCGGTCGCCCTGGCTCCCAAGGAGTTCTCCCTGCTCCTCTGCCTCGCCGAGGATCCCGGCGCCGTCTTCTCCCGCCAGCAGATCCTCGACACGGTGTGGGAGCCGGACTATTTCGGCCCCACGAAGACCCTCGACGTGCACATCGCCGCCCTGCGCCGCAAACTGGGTGACCCCTCCTGGATCGAGAACATCCGCGGCATCGGGTTCCGTCTTGTTCCGCCCACAAGCCCCGACCCGGCCCCGGCCCCGGCCCCGGCCGCACCGGATCAGCCCCGCAGAGGCGTCCGATGACGCGCCGTCTGCTGCTCAGCTACCTCAGCCTCATGGGGCTCGTCCTGCTGGCCCTGGAAGTTCCCTTCGGCTTCGTCTACGCCCGCAACGAGCTGAACCGCTTCTCCCACACCGCCGAGCTGGGCGCGGTCACGCTCGCCTCCGTGTGCGAGGAGAAACTCGAACACGGGCGGGCGTCGGACCTGCCGGAATTCGCCCGCGACTACGCCCGGCGCACCGGCAGCAGTGTGGTCATCACCGACCGGGGCGGCACGGTCCTCACCGACTCCGCCGACGCCGTCGCCGTGGGCAGGAACCTCTCCTCCCAGCCGGACATCGCCACCGCCCTCCACGACCGTCCCGCCACCGGGATCCGCGACGACCTCGTCCCGGGCGTCAAGGTCCTGTTCGCGACCGTGCCGGGCGGGTCCGGCGACACTGTCCCCTGCGTCGTCCGGACCCTCTACCCGCTGACCCCGATCGCCAAGAAGGTGCATGCCACCTGGGTCGCACTCGGCATCGTCGGCCTGGGCGTGCTGGCAGTGGTCGCGCTGATCGGTTTCGCGCTCGCCCGCTGGATCACCCGCCCTCTGCGTGCTCTGGAACGCGCCACGACGCAACTTGCCGACGGCCGCCTGACCGACCCTCCGGCCACCGACCGCGGACCACCCGAACTACGCCGGGTGACGGCCGCGTTCACCCGCACGGCAACCCGGCTCCAGCACCTGCTCCACGCCCAGCAGGCCTTCGCGTCCGAGGCATCGCACCAGCTCAAGACTCCCCTGACCTCGCTGCGGCTGCGTCTGGAGAACTTCGAGCCCCACCTCGCCGCCTGCGCCCAGGACAGTCTCGGCGACGCGATCGACGAGGTCGCCCGCCTCAGCCGCATGGTTCAGGGGCTGCTCGCCCTTGCCCGGCTGGAGAACTCGGCGATCACCCCGGAGATCGTGGACCTCGACGCCGTCGTCGCCGACCGCGCGGCCACCTGGACTGCGTTCGCCGGCGATCAGCGCGTCGGCATCACGGTGGCCGGCGCGAAAGTCGGCCAGGTGTGGGCGGTCGCGGGCGCACTCGAACAGATCCTCGACAATCTGCTGTCCAACGCGCTGAGCGTCTCCCCGCCCGGCACCACGATCACCCTGGCGACCGCCACCGCAACGGCGGACGACGGCTGCACGGTCCACCTGCATGTGATCGACCAGGGCCCGGGCATGGCCGAAACCGACCGGCAACGGGCCTTCGACCGCTTCTGGCGTGCCGCCGACGCCCGCCATGACGGCACCGGCCTGGGCCTTTCCATGGTTCAGCGGCTCACCCAGGCCGGCGGTGGAGACGTCGTCCTGAACGCGGCGCCAGGTGGCGGCCTGGACGCCGTCGTCAAGCTGCGGCCCGTGCCGGCAGTCCGCGCCCGGACCCACTCGGCGGCCCATCGCAGGACCCCACCACTGCGCAACAACAGCGCGACAGGCAACCGGCCGATCACCGGGACCGTCTCGGGCGGAGACCCATGACTGCCGGTCATGCGGTCGAAGGGAGGCTCCCGCGGGGCACGCCGAGACCGAGCCGTCGACAACGAGGTCCGGCACGGCCCCTCGCCCCCCGCCCTTGCCGCCGCGACGGAAGGTGACCGCCTTACCGGACGGCGGAAGTGGCGGCCGGGATATGGGCGGAGGTGATCGTCATCGGCGTGCCGGTGACGGCGATGAGATAGCTCCCCGGCCCCTGGCCACCGGGCATCGCGCGGAACCCTCCCTCGGGTTCCACCCGGTACTCCGCGGTGGCGTGCGGGGCCAGCACGGCGGGACCCGAGGCGATCGTCCACCAGTTGGAGGCGCCCTGGCCGGTGCGGCTCGCGAAGTGCGGCTCGAGTGCCGTACCGGTGGTGTTGACGGCCCGGACGTCGATGGTGGTGACACCGACACGTGACCCGTGCCTGGCGAAGCGCGGCGCGAGGCTCATGCGCAGCGGCGGCGGGCTCGCGGCGGCGATCACGACGCACGCGAGAGCGGGAGCGAGCAGCGCGGCCGCGACGACGGCCTTGGCGCGGTGGCCGGTGAGGCGGGGCAGGCGTGGCTGCCAGGCGGTGGCGAACGCGGTGGCCGGGACCGTGGCGGCGGCCGCCAGCCACAGCGGGGTCATCATCAGGAAGTAGCCGTCCTGGGAACGCGTGGCCAGGTAGAACGCGATCCACGGCAGGACGGTGAGGGCCGGGCCCAGCCGCCGGACGAACAGCAGCGTGGCCGCGAGCAGGCCCAGCAGGAGCAGCTGGCTGCCGTAGGAGTAGTAGTCGAGGCGGCTGCTGCCGTCGGTGAAGTAGTAGGAGATACCCATCACGCCCTGACCGTGCAGGATCGCCTTCTGCTCCAGGGGCAGCAGGATTCCGTTCAGCCAGGCCGGGAAGTCCTGGACGGCGAAGTACGCGTTGGCCGCGGACCAGGTGAGGGCGGCGGTGGCCGTGTAGCGGGCGGTGACCGCCAGGGCGCGCCGGGGGCCGAGTTCGCCGCGCCGCACGGCGTACAGGCCGATCAGGAGGAACGGGGCGAGGAACCAGGCGAGTTGCTGGGCGGCGCAGGCGGCGCCCAGACAGGCCGCCCGCAGTACGCCCCCCGCGTCCAGGCGGCCGCCCTCGCCCGTGCTGGGCCAGCGGACCACGACGGGGACGAGCAGGGCGAGGGCCGTGATGGCCGGGTAGCCGGAGTAGGCGTAGTGGGGCAGGAGGCCGAAACCGAGGCAGACGGCCGTGGCCGCGGGCCGCCAGGGCGCCGGCAGCAGGAACCACAGCAGAACCGAGGAGGCCAGGAGCGCGACGGTGGGGACCAGGGTGGCGGCTGCCGTCGAGTGGAGGACGGCGTACACCGGTGCGGCGAGCAGGGCGGTCAGCGGCGGATAGCCGTACGTGTAGTCGGCGCCGCCGGACATGGTCTTGGTGATCCCGACGCCGTGCGTGGCGAACAACCAGGGCCACGGCCGGCCGTAGACCGGATGCCCGTGCAGGATCGCGCTCGCGGCCTGCGCGGTCAGCACGCCTTCGTCGCTGCCCGCGTGATCGAGCAGGTAGCCGCAGCTCACCAGGGCGACGGCGGTGACCAGCACGGCCACGTCGACCCTGATCAGCGCCCGGCGGCCGCGTACGAGGAGGCTGAGGACGGCGCAGACGAGGATCGAGGCGTAGCAGACGGAGATGACACCGGCGACCGGCGGGCTCGACGCCATCGCGGTCGTCCAGGCGGCGCGCGTGCCGATGAACAGGCTGATCGTGGCCACCAGGGTCATACCCCGGTGCCATTGCCGGGGCCCGGCGTCCGGGACACCGAGGGCCGACGCCCGGGCCGGGGGCGGTGCCGCCGGGTGCGTCGCGGTACGACGGCGGATCTCGACGCCCATTCCGCCACGATGGGTGTCAGCCAAGAACTGCCTCCTCTGTCTCACCCCCGCTGGGCGGCAACCACACGTGCCGAGCCGGAGGTTCGTCCGACCGCCCCGTGCACGGGATTCACGCATCCACCGTTCAGGGCAGGGACGAATGGACGCCCCTGTTCGATCATCTACAGTTCACCTGACGTCTACAAGGGTGTAGTCGGTAAGCGGTTTGCGTGAAATTGCCCAGCGCGGCGGTGCGGCAGCCCGTCCCACCCAGGTGGCGCCGCCCTCGTCGCTCACGTCGAATTCAAGGGCGGCGTCGTCCTGGATGAGCAGGGGTGCCGGACCGGTCAGGTCGGTGAAGACGGGGTCGGCATGCGGCGTGGTGGGATCCGTGCCGCGGAGATGGTCGCGGGCACGCCTGCGCAGGCCTTCGGGGGTCAGCGCGGCGGCCCGACGACGATCTGGCCGTACATGTCGGCGGCTTCGGCCATGAGGCCGTCGATGATCTCCATGGCCCGCACCTTGGGCGCGCCGGTCATCGTCCCCGCCGGAAACATCGCACGCACCGCCTCCCAGGTACCCAGGCCCTCGTCGAGACGTCCGGTGACAAAGGCGTACGAGGTCTCCGGTAAGTCGGTGTCCACCTCGAAGACCAGCTGTGCCAGGGGCAGCAGCCGCCAGACGGCGGCAGGGCCGGGTATGCACAGTCGTCGGGTTCCCGCTCCGGCGCCGTGCGGCGGCGACTCCTCGGGGAGCAGCCCTGCCTCCTCGGCGACCAGCGCCGGAACCGACGACGGCGGACCGTCCGATGACCTCCGATACGGAGCCCTGTTCAGTGCGGTGCTGCACGGGCAAAAGCCGTCGGTCATTGCCCAGTTCGGCGTCATGCAGAGGGTGTTCGCGTCCGCGTTTCGGCGATCCGCCTGCGCGCAAGGGCCTGCCTCCGCTCCCGTTCCTCCGGCCACGGCGCCATCGCTGCGGACGCTGCAGCTCCCTTGGCAGGACAGCCGGTTGTGGATTCAGGTACGCGTGACGTTGCCGACAGCGGTACGCAGGTCCTCTTCGCCGGTGAGCAGCGGGGGCAGGGGGGTTGCGCCGGCGGGGTCGAGCGCGTCGAAGAGCAGGGCGATGAAGCGGGCCCGCAACGAGGGTGCGGTTCCGGGGAGGGCCAGGCCGGCGACGGCCATGACGAGGAAGTGCGGGATGTCCTCGGCGGTGAGGTCGGGGCGGATTTCGCCGGCCTGCTGCCCGCGCACCAGGAGCGGGTGAAGCGAGGCGCTGAAGTGCTGGAGGACGTCCACCGCCACGTCGGCGAAGTTGCTGGCGAAGGTGACCAGGCCCCGCTCCTCGGTGATCAGGTCGAGCAGACGCGTGGCGATGTCCTGGAGCGCCTGGCGCGTGTCGGGAGCGTCGGCGGCGCCGTCGATCAGCGGAAGCAGGTCGGTTTCGAGGATGTCGTTCAGGACGGCCCGCACGACGGCTTCCCGGTTCGGGAAATGCCGGTAGAGCGTGGCGATGCCCACGCCGGCCTCGGCCGCGATCTGCTCCAGCGAGCCTTCGCCCCTGCCCAGCACCGTGCGTCCCGCGGCGGTGATGCGTTCCACGCTGGAGCGGGCGTCGACCCGGCGCCGGGGTGCGCGGTCGTTGGTGCTTGCCATGCGTGACTCTTCCCTGTCCTGCGATGAAGGCCGTCTCTCCGACGGCGATAGCATCCTATCGGAGTGATAGTTGACTATCACTTTGGTAGTACCCTCTCACTTCGTGACGCGGTCCGGGCTGCCGGACCGCCGGACAAAGGGGAGAGCTGTGTCCGTTCTGCTGTACCGGCTGGGAAGATTCGCCTACGGCAAACCGTGGTACGTCATCGGCGGCTGGCTGGCCGTGCTGGCGGCGGTCATAGCCCTGCTCGTGACCAACCCGGTCAAGCTCAGCAACGAGGTGCGCATCGACGGCACCCCGTCCCAGCAGGTCATCGACGATCTGGCCAGCTCCCTGCCGGAGGCGTCCGGCGGCCAGGGCATGCTGCTCTTCAAGGCCCCGGCCGGCGCCCGGATCGACGACGCGCGGGTCCGGTCCGCCCTGCTGGCGGCGGTGAACGCCGTCTACCGCCACGACCACGTCATCGACGCCAGGAAGGCCCTGGCCGCGGAGACCGCCAAGGGCCGGAACAGCCTCCTGCTGCGGGCCCAGGCTGCGGTGGCCCGGGCCTCCGGGGCGCCGTCCTCCGACAGGACACCCGTCCCCTTGCAGTCGGGAGGTCAGCCGGTGCCGGGCGTGATCGTCTCCGCCGACGGCTCGACGGCTCTGCTGCAGTTCCAGTTCGACCAGCAGACCTACGAGCTTCCCTCCGGCACGATCGACAGCACCATCAAGACCGCCGGGCAGCAGGCCGCACGCGGCGGCCTTCAGGTGCTGCCGTCGGCGTCGATGCTGGAGCTCCCCGAGATCGCCGGCGTCGGGGAGGTCGTCGGCGTCACCGTCGCGGCCCTCGTCCTGCTGGTCACCCTGGGGTCGGTCGTCGCGGCGGGCCTGCCCCTGGTCATCGCCCTGGTCGGCGTCACCGTGGGAGTGGGCGGCGCGTTCACCCTCTCCACCGTGTTCGAGATCCACTCGCTCGCCGCGGTGCTGGCCCTGATGCTGGGGCTGGCCGTGGGCATCGACTACGCCCTGTTCATCGTCAACCGTGAGCGGCGGCTGATCCTGGACGACGGGCTGGACGCCCACGAGGCGACCGGCCGTGCCGTCGGGACCGCCGGGAGCGCCGTGTTCTTCGCCGGCACCACCGTCGTCATCGCCCTCGCCGGGCTCCTGGTCGTCGGAATCACCCTGCTCAGCACCATGGCCCTCGTCGCGGCCGCCACGGTCGCCATCGCCGTGCTGCTCGCCCTGACCCTGCTGCCGGCGCTGCTGGGTCTGGTCAAGGAGCGGATCTGCCCCGCCCGGATCCGCCACAAGGCGCAGCGGCACCTGGCCGCCACCCACCGCGGACGGGCCACCCGCTGGGGATCGCGCCTGGTCCGGCACAAGTACGCCGCCCTCACGGCCGCGATCCTGATCCCCGCGGTACTGGCCGTGCCCGCCGCCGGCATGAAACTGGGCCTGCCCTCCGGTGCCAGCTACAACCCCGACACCGGGCAGCGCCGCAACTACGAGCTGACCAGCAGGGCTTACGGCCCCGGCTACAACGGTCCCCTCCTGATCGCCGTCAACTCCAGCGTGAACGGACGGTCCCTCACTCCCGAGACCCTCGCGGCGGTCACCTCCGGCCTGCGCGGTGTGAAGGGTGCGACCTCGGTCTCCCTGGCCGGGATGAGCAGGACCGGTACCACCGCCATCCTCAGCCTGGTGCCCGCCAGCGGTCCGAACGACGATGCCACCAAGGACCTCGTCACCGCTGTACGGGACAAAGGCGCGCGGATGAGCAGGGCTTACGGTGTCACGGTGGGCATCACCGGCTTCACCGCGCTCGCAATCGACGTCTCCGACCGGCTCGCCGATGTCCTGCCCCTCTATGTGACAACCGTCCTGGGGCTCTCCCTGATCATCCTGCTCCTGGTCTTCCGCTCCTTCATGATCCCCGTGACAGCCACTGTCGGCTTCCTGCTGACGATCGGCGCCGCCTTCGGCCTCACCACGGCCGTCTTCCAGTGGGGCTGGCTGCAGAACCTCATCGGACTCGACGCCACCGCACCGGTCGTGAGCCTGCTGCCCGTCATCATCACCGGCGTCCTCTACGGACTCGCGATGGACTACCAGATGTTCCTGGTGACCTCCATGCGCGAGGCACACGTCCACGGAGCCGACGCCCTCGACGCCACCGTCACCGGTTTCGCCCGCGCGAGCTCGGTCGTCGTGGCGGCGGCCACCATCATGGTGTCCGTCTTCGCCGGCTTCGTCTTCAACGCCCAGCCCATGATCAAACAGGCCGGCTTCGCCCTCGCCGCCGGCATCCTCATCGACGCCTTCGTCATCCGGATGACCCTCATCCCGGCCACCATGGCACTCGCGGGCGAGAAAGCCTGGTGGATCCCCGCCTGGCTGGACCGCCTGCTACCCGACCTGGACGTCGAGGGCGACAAGCTCGCCCAGCGGATCCCCCTGCCACGACCCGTGACTGCCCAGCCGGCCGCCCCGGCCCAGCAGACCGAGACCACCGGCTGATCGACGAGTTGGTGAGCCGGGCACGGGCCAAGGTCCTGCAACCGGGCTTCGAGGGCGGGCCGCTGCAGCAGCCCGCCCTCGAAGGCGAGATCAAAGACCACCTCAGTTCCTGCAACCCGGGCTATTCGTACGGGAATTCCGCTCAATATTCCATTCAAGTCCGGGTCCGGCCGCCTCCGCCCGTTCTCCCGCGTATCCGCTGAATCCGCTCGCCTCACCCGAGGGCGTCGAGTACGTCGAGAGCCCGGACGGCAGGCCACGCCGCCGCGTCAAGTCCCGGTCACCACGCGTACGCGAAACACTTTCGGAAACCTGCCCGTGACACACCGCTGCCGTGTCCCAATACTGTCCTCACATTTCCGTTCCGCCCGTTCCTGCCAGAGGAACCGCACAAAGGAACCGAGTTGAGACGTACTTTGATGCGAAAGGTGCTCGGGGCAGCAGCAGCCGCAGGCATCGGTATGGCATTCACCATCATGGCCGCGACGGGTGCGTCGGCATATCAGCCGAGCGTCGCGAACCTCTATTCGGCGACGAATTCTGCTGCCTGCAACAAGAGTCCCTGCGTGCTCTACCCGAAATCGGCCCAGTTGCCGAGCGGCCGGATCGTGGCGACGTTCGAGGACAGCGAGACCGCTCCGGTGGGGCAGACCCTGCCCGTCTACAAGAGCGACGACGACGGCACCACCTGGGCGAAGCTGGCCGACGTCAAGGCCCCCGCCTACCTGTCCGCCGACTCCGCGTACGCGAAGTACACGAGCAACTGGACGAACCCGTATCTCTACGTTCTCCCGCAGAGCGTGGGCAACCTGAGCGCCGGCACGCTGCTGCTCGCGAGCATCGTCTCGGGGGACGACTACTACTACGAGGAACAGAAGGCCGCGAACGCCGGCTGGACGCCGACCAGCGACGGCGACCGCAAGGACGTGGCGCTGGCCCTGTACTCCAGCACGGATGACGGGGCGACCTGGAGCTTCCAGAACGTCATCGCCGCCGGCGGCTGGCAGGGCGGCAGTGCGGGCAGCGTCGGCCGTACCTCGACCGCCAACACCTACAAGCAGGTGGACCCGGTCTGGGAGCCGCATCTGCTGGCCCACAACGGGCAGTTGATCGCCTACTACTCCGACGAGGACGACTACACCGGCTACGACACCAGCACCGGCGCCCCGACCCTCGACCCCGACAACGCCACGGCGACGGACTCCGGCGGCCAGGTCCTCATGCACCGGACCTGGGACGGCACCAGCAGCTCCGCCTGGAGCAGTCCCGTCGTCGACGTCCCCGGCTCGACGGTGGACATGGGCGGCGGCAAGACCGAGATCGGCGGCGGACGCCCCGGCATGACGACCGTCGCGCCGACCACCGACGGCAAGTGGATCATGACGTACGAGTACTGGGGCGGCGGAACGAACGTCCGGTACCGGATCGCCGACGACCCGACCAGGTTCTTCGCGGGCACGGACGCCGCGATCACCTCGCTGCCCGTGCCGTCGGGCGGCAACACCCTCGCCACGGGCGGCAGTCCGGTCCTCCTCCCGATGCCCGACGGGCGGATCGTCTACAACGCGGCGGGCAGCGGAAGCGTGTGGGTGAACGAGTCGGGCACGAGCACCGGCACCTGGAAGCAGTACCAGACGCCGATCGCCGCCGGGTACAGCCGCAACCTGCAGTACGTCGACGGCACCGGACGCGTGCTGATCCTCCAGGCGTCCTGGAGCGGCACCAGCGTCGGACCGGTGAAGTACGCCGAGGTCGACCTCGGCCGGTCCGACGGCGCCTACTACACCCTCGTCAACCGGCTGACCGGCCAGGCCCTCGCCCCCGCGTCCGGCAAGACGCAGGACGCCAACCTCACCGGCAACGTCGCCGACCTGGTCACGAGCGCCGTGAGCTCCTCGGACGCCACCCAGCGCTGGCACACCCAGGCCAAGGGCTCCGACATCACCCTGCTGAACAAGGCCGGCGGCCGCGCGGCCGCCATCTGGACCGGCAGCGCGACGGCCGGGCAGAAGCTGGCCCAGTGGGTCGACGACGACGCCACCGACAAACGCTGGACCCTGGTCGCCTCCTCCACCAGCGGCTACTACAAGCTCCGCTCGGTCCGGAACACCAGCCTCTACATGACGGGCGCGACCGCGGGCGGCTCCGTCACCCTGGCCGCGTCGACCGACGACGGCTCGCAGGACTGGCAGCTGGTCCAGGACCCGCTCCCCACGGACTCGACGTTCACACTGAAGGGCAGTTACTCCGGCCGCTGCCTCGACGTCCCGAACGGCCAGACCGGCGTCCAGGTGCAGATCTACGACTGCTCGGGCAACGCCAACCAGACCATCACCCAGACCGGCGCGGGCGAGCTGCGCATCTCCGGCAAGTGCCTGGCCGCGAACGGCGACGGCACCACCGCGGGCACCAAGCTGATCCTGTGGGCCTGCAACGGCAAGACCAGCCAGCAGTGGGCGTTCCGGGTGGACGGCACGATCGTCAACCGCTCCGACGGTCTGGTCATCGACGTGACCGGCTGGGGGACCGCCAACGGTTCGAAGGTCGAGCTGTGGACGGGCCTCGGTACCGCCACCCAGCAGTGGAGCAGAGTCCAGTAGCCGCACCAGCGGGCGCCGGAGTCTTGTCTGCCGGCGCCCGCTGCTGTTGCATGGCGCCAGGTTGCCGACGGGAGAACGAGGACAGTGACCGTTCAGGGCAAGGGGCAGCTGGACGCACAGTACGGCCTGCTGACGAGCATCGCCCAGGAGGCGGGGGTGTCGCTCAGCACCGTGTCCAAGGTCGTGCACCGGCGCCGTGACGTGGGCGCGAAGACCCGGTCCCGGGTCGAGGAACTGCTGGAGCAGCACGGGTACGTGCGCTCCTGGGACCGGGAGGCCACCGCGTCCCGGCAGATCATCGCCGTTTTCCGGGACCTGTCGGGCCCGTACACCCTGGAGGTCGTCCGCGGGATCGTGGACGCGGCCGGTGAGCTCGACGTAGACGTGGTGACCGGAACCACGAGCCGACGCTCCATCTCCCAGTGGCTGGAGGAGTGCGTGGCGCTCGGTGCGGCCGGGCTGATCATCGTGATCTCGATGCTGGCCGAGGACGACCAGCGGCGGATCGTCGAGCAGCGGCTGCCGGTGGTGCTGGTGGACCCGCTGAGCGCGCCGTCGGCCGACATCCCGAGCATCGGGGTCACCAACTGGAGCGGGGCCAGGGAGGCGGTCCAGCACCTCCTGGGCATCGGACACACCAGGATCGCCATGGTCGCGGGACGCTCGCACTCACTGGCCGGCGCGGCGCGGCTGCACGGCTACCGGGCGGCGCTGGAAGAGGCGGGCATCGGGTACGACCCGGCGATCGTGGGTTCGACCGACTTCGACTACGACGAGGCGCTCGCGGCAGGCCTCAGGATCCTGCGCGGTGAGCGGGCCCCGACGGCCGTCTTCGCGGCCAGCGACGCCCAGGCGCTCGGTGTGCTGGAGGCGGCCCGGCAACTGGGACTCCGGGTGCCGGACGACCTGGCGGTGATGTCCTTCGACGACACCCTGGTGGCGGCCATGGCGTCCCCGCCGCTGAGCGCGGTGCGCCAGCCGTTCGAGGAACTGGGGCGCGAGGCCACCCGCGTGCTGCTGTCGGTGGCGGAGGGCCGCCCGCCCGCCTCCCCACGCATCGAACTGGCCACGGAGCTGATCCTCCGGGCCTCCACCTCCGCCCCGCCCCGCGCATGAAAAGGCGGGCGGTCCCGTGAGGAGACCGCCCGCGCCGTGTGCGCCCTTCCTCAGCCCCGCTCGACCACCGCCGGCACTCCGTGCTGCCGTACGACGCTCGCGTCCCGCTGCTCACCGACGAGCTGGACGCCCACCTCGTTCGGGGTGTCCCCACTGGAGGACCCGGCCCAGAGCAGGATCTCGCCGGGCTCGACGACACGTCGGCCGTCCAGTCCGGTGAAGGCCAGACGGTCGGTGTGGACGTCGAAGCGAACGGTCGCCTCCTCCCCCGGCTCCAACGGCACCTTGGCGAAGGCCAGCAGCGCCCGGACCGGCCGGGTGACCTGGGCGAGGGGGTCGGTGAAGTACAGCTGGACGGTCTCGGCGCCGGGGACGGCTCCGGTGTTCCGCACCTGCACGGAGACCGTGAACTCGCCGTCCGTGGGCACCTGTTCACGATCGACCGCCAGCCCGTCGATCCCGAACGACGTGTACGACAGGCCGTGCCCGAAGGGGAACGCGGGGCTCGGGTCCAGGTTGGACAGCCAGCTCTGCCGGTCGCCCAGCGGCGGGTGCAGGTAGGTGTACGGCTGTCCGGCGGGCGAGTTGGGAATCTGCACCGGCAGCCTGCCGCTGAAGTTCGCGCGGCCGGAGAGGAGTTCGGCGACCGCTCGGCCCCCTTCCTCGCCCGGCAGGAAGACCTGCACCATGGCCGCCGTACCGGCCGCGAACCGCCCCACGGCATACGGACGCCCGCTGACGACGACGAGGACGACGGGCCTGCCCGTCGCGAGCACCGCCTCGACCAGCTCCTCCTGCACGCCCGGCAGCCGCAGGTCCTCGACGTCGCAGCCCTCTCCCGAGGTGCCGATGCCGAACATGCCGGGCTTGTCGCCGACGACCAGGACGGAGAGGTCGGCCGCGCGACTCGCCTCCACCGCGGCCGGAATGCCGCCCCGGTCCTCGTCCCGTATCGGGCACCCCGGCGCGAACAGCCATTCCACGCCCGGGAGTTCATCGCCCAGTGCGGCCCGCAGCGACACCGTCTCCACACCGTTGCCGAGGTCGTCGCGGTCGGAGAGGACGTGGTTGGGGAAGCTGTAGCAGCCGAACATCGTGCGGACGTCGTCGGCGCACGGGCCGATCAGCGCGATCCGGCCGGCGGCGGGCAGCGGGAGGCCCCCGTCGTTGTGCAGCAGCACGGCACCGGACCGGGCCACGGCGTACGCGAGTCGACGGTTCTCCGGCTTGTCCAGGTCCAGGACCTCCTCGCGCAGGGCGGGCGGCTCCGGGGCCCAGTCGGGGTCGAGGAGCCCGAGTGCGACCTTCTGCCGAAGCACCCGCCGCACGGCCCGGTCGACGTCGGCCTCGTCGGCCTCTCCCCTTCGTACGGCATCAACCAGCGCCGCGCCGAAGCCGCGCTGGTCCGGGAGTTCGACGTCCAGGCCCGCGCGCAGGGCCATCGCCCCGGCGCCCGGCAGATCGGCGGCCACCCGGTGTGCGCTCACCAGGAACGGCAGCGACCAGTAGTCGGAGACGACGGTGCCCTGGAATTCCCACTGGTCGCGCAGTACACCGGTCAGCAGCCGACGGCTCGCGGCGGGGGCCTCGCCGTCGATCTCGGCGTACGAGTTCATCACCGAGCCCACTCCGGCGGCGACGATCCGCTCGAAGGGCGGCAGGATGACGTCGGTGAGTTCCCGGTGGCCGATGCCGACCGGGGCGTGGTTGCGACCGCCCATGGAGGAGGAGTAGCCAGCGAAGTGCTTGAGGGTGGCGTACACCCCGGCGCCCTGCAGGCCCAGGACGTACGCCTCGCCCATCTCCCCCACCAGGTAAGGGTCTTCGCCGTACGTCTCCTCGCAGCGCCCCCAGCGGTAGTCGCGGATGACGTCGACGACCGGGGCGAGACCCTGGTGGACGCCGGCCGCGGCCATGTCGGCGCCGATGGCCGCGCCGACCCGGCGGATCAGGGCGGGGTCGAAGGTGGCCGCCATGGCCAGGGAGGTGGGGTAGATGGTGGCGCCGTAGGCGGTGAAGCCGGTGAGGCACTCGTCGTGGGCCATCGCCGGGATGGCGAAGCGGCTCTGTGCCATGATCTGCCGCTGGCGTGCGGCCAGCAGGCGGGCGTGTTCCAGGGCGGGTCGGGGGACGGTGCCGTAGGGGCGGGTGAGCTGGCCGAGGCCGTGCCGGGCGGTCTCGTCGAGGTCGCCGACGCGCCCGAACAGGCTGGTTCCGGGGGCGACTTCGGGGCCGGCCGGTTCGACGTCCTCCCAGACGCTGCTGAGCTGGGCGATCTTCTCCTCCAGGGTGAGCCTCGCCAGCAGCGCCTCGACGCGTTCGTCGACCGGGCGGGCGGGGTCGGCCCAGGGGCGGCCGTCGTCCGCCGGGGAGAGATCGGCGTGGTCCGGCGTGGTGGTCGTCATGCACGACTCCTCGTGGGGGTTGTCACTTGGGCATGCCGAGGGCGGCCGGCGACCCTGTCGTCCCGGCCGACTCCCTCTGGGCGTTGGCTACTTGGAGAATCCGGCCGTCAGTCCGGCGACCAGCTGACGCCTGGCGAGGACGAACACGACCAGCATGGGAAGGGTGGAGAGGACGACCGCCGCCATGGTCGCGGGCACGTTGATGCCGAACTGCCCCTTGTAGAGGGTCAGGGCGAGCGGCAGGACGGCCTTGTCGCCGCTCTGGGTCAGGATGAGAGGGAAGAGGAAGCCGTTCCAGACCTGGAGGCCGTCGTACACCGCGACCGTCACCAGCGCGGGCCGGGCCAGCGGCGCGGCGAGCGAGAACAGCATCCGCCAGTCGCCGGCGCCGTCCACGACCATCGCCTCGAACAGCGAACGCGGCACGTCCCGCAGGAAGCTGACCAGGATCATCACGGTGACCGGCAGTGCGAACGCCGCCGAGGGCAGCACGATCGCGAGCAGGCTGTCGTACATGTGCATGCGGATGATCAGCAGGTACACCGGGATGATCACCGCCTGGAGCGGGATCGCCAGGCCCAGGAGGTAGAGGCGGAAGGACAGCCGGGACCAGGGGTTGGTGTAGCGGACGATGGAGAAGGCCGCCATCAGCGCGACCACCACGGTGATCGCGACCGCCGCCGCTGTGACCACCACGCTGTTGAGCAGGTAGGTGCTGAACCCGCCGTCGAGGACGGTCCGGTAGTTGTCCAGGGTCGGGTGGGCGGGAGGTGCCAGCGGGCTCGCGGTCGTGAAGTCGGTACTGCCGCGCAGACTGGTCACGACCAGCCAGTAGACGGGTACGACGACGAGCGCGGTCCACACGAGCGTGGCACCGCCGGTGACGGTGCGGCGCACGGTGGTGACGGCGGTGAGGGTGCGGCGCGGGGCCGTGACGGCAGTGGCGGTGCGACGCGGGGTGACGGCGGTGCTCACAGGCCCTCCTGCTGGCTGTCCATCCGGGTGAAGCCGGACAGGCGGGTGGTGAGCAGCGACAGCGCGAGACCGAAGACCACCAGGAGGGTGGCGAGTGCGCTGGCCCGGCCCATGTCGTGGGCCTGGAAGCCCGTGATGTACATGGCCAGCGGCAGCACGCGGGTCGCGGTGCCGGGGCCGCCGGTGCCTCCGGAGAGGACGAAGATCAGGTCGAAGTAGGTCAGCGAGCCCACCAGCATCAGCGTGCTCGACGTGACGAAGGTGTACTTCAGCTGCGGGAGGGTGATGCGGAGGAAGCGGGTCACGGGTCCGGCGCCGTCGATCGCGGCGGCCTCGTAGAGGGAGACCGGGATCTGCCGTATACCGGCCTGGTAGAGCAGCGCGTGGAACGGCGTGAACTGCCAGGCGATCACGAAGATGACCGTGTAGAGGGCGAGATCGGGCGAGCCCAGCAGGGGCTGGGCCAGCCAGTGCAGGCCGGGCGTGGCGCCGATGCCGAACGACGGGTCGAGCAGCGCCTGCCAGGTCAGGCCGATCGCCACGGCGGACAGCAGCAGGGGCAGGAACCAGAGCACGGCGAACAGCGCGCGCAGCCGTCCCCGGGGAGCCTGGAAGACGCCGAGGGCCAGGGCCAGCGGGGTCTGCACCAGCCAGCTCACCACCATCACCTTGAGGGTGAGCCACAGTGCCTGCCAGGTGGCGCCGTCGCCGAGGACTCCGGTCCAGTTGGCGAGGCCGGCCCAGCCGACGGAACCCAGGCCGTCCCAGCGGGAGAGGCTGAGCACCAGCACGCCGACCAGCGGCACCAGGGCGAACAGACCGAACAGGAGCAGGGCGGGCGCGGCCATCAGCAGGCCGCCGAAACGGCGCCGTCGACGGCCGCCACGGGCCGTGCCCGGCCGCGCCCTGTGGGACGCGACCGGACGCGACGTACGGACCACAGTGGCCATTACTGTGCCGCCTTGTTCATGTTCGTCCCGAACTCCTCGGGCTTGATCTGCCGCAGGAACGACTTGTCCACGTTCGTCAGCAGCGGGTCGGCCTGGTCCGAGGGCAGCGCCTGGTCCCAGGAGAGCTGGAAGTTCGGTGAGTCCTGCACCAGCTTGTAGACGAAGGTCAGCCACGCCTTGTCGTCCGGCTTCACGGCCGCCAGCTTCGAGTCGAGCCCGTTGACCGGCGGCACACTGCCGGAAGCGAGATAGGCGTCGACCTGGTCGCCGTTCATGACGTAGTCCTTCAGGTACGTCAGCGCCGCGGACTTGTTCTTGCTCGCCGCGTTCAGCGACAGGAAGTTGGACGGGTTGCCGACGATGTCCTTCGGGTCTCCCTTGCCGCCGGACAGGGACGGGAAGGCGACGTAGCCGAGGTCCTTCTTCACGAAGTCCGGCGCGGCCTTGACCAGGTTGGCGTACTCCCAGGTGCCCATCAGCTCCATGCCGGCCTTGCCGGTGTAGAGCAGTGCGGTGGAGGCGCCCTGGTCGTAGTTGACGGAGGAGGCGTTGTCGCCGAAGGCGCCGTTCTTGGCGAGTTCCTGGAGGCGGGTGTCGGCCGCGGTGACCGCCGGATCCTTCCAGCCGGAAGGGTCACCCCCGGCGATCCGGTCGAACACCTCGGACCCGCCCTCGCGGTCGAGCAGGTACTCCATGTACATCAGCGTCGGCCACTTGGAGTTCGCGGCGAGGGATATCGGGGTGACGCCGTCGCCCTTCAGCTTCTTCACCGCCGCGAGCAGGTCGGCGTATGTCTTCGGCGGCTCGACGCCCGCGTCCTTCAGGACCTTCTTGTTGTAGTAGAGGACGACGGGCGCGAGACCGTTCGCCGGGACACCGTAGGTCTGGCCGTCGAAGGTGGCGCTCTTCAGCACGCTGGGCGTGAACCGCAGCAGGTCCACCTGGGCGTCGGTGACGGCGTCCACCTTGCCCGCCTTCACATAGTCGTCCAGCGCGCCGCCGCCCCAGCTGAAGAAGAGGTCGGGGGCCTGGTTCGCGCCGAAGGCCACGCGCAGCTTCTGCTTGTAGTCGTCGTTGGCGAACAGCCGCAGGGTGATCTTCTGGTCCGGGTGGTCCTTGTTGTAGGCGTCCACGGACTCCTTGAGGATCGTCTGGTCGTTGAGCGCCCACATGGTCAGGCCCTTCGACGACGAACCCGAGGACGAGCCCGCCGGCCCCGAAGTCCCGCACGCGGCAAGGGACATGGCTGTGGCAACGACGATCGCGACACCGATCCCGCGTCGCACTCCCGGAATGCTCGCACCGCTCTTTCCGGGTGCCGGAAATCCGCGCATTATCTGCCTCTCTTCTCTCGGCATGCCGTATTCATGCGCCAGGCAGATGGGCGACTGGTGCGAAAAGCTTTCGGACGTCATCACCGCGGACGGCCTGCCTGCTGGACCGGGACACTGACACGGAATTCACGGCGGGGACAAGGAGAGGAAATTCCTCGGTTACGAAACACTTTCGCGAGAAGGCATGACGGCAGGGCCGGTGCCGCATCAGGCAGCGTTCAACCGGCTTGACGCCGGCGCGTTGCCACCGGGCGCCCGTCGCGCCGCCCGGTCGCAGCTCCGGATCGACGGCGCGGAAGCGGAGGCGGAGGCGGAGGCGGCCGGAGAGGAGAGCCACGGACCATCCGCCGCGGCACGGGGTCGGTGGGGACCCTGCACCGCACGGGCGGCGGCCACCCGGCCGTCAGACCGACTCGCGGACCACAACCCGTCCCGGCACCGGCGCCAGTCCCTCGGTGTCGATGTCGAGGACGGCTCGGGCGGCGATGCGTCCGAGGACTTCCGCGTCGATGTGCACGGTGGTGAGCGCGGGCGTGGTCAGGGAGCCGTACTCGGTCTCGTCGAAGCCGATCACGGCCACGTCGTCGGGCACGCGCCGCCCGAGGTCGCGCAGGGCCGTGATGCTTCGCAGCGCGATGTCGTCGTCGAACGCCGCCAGGGCCGTCACATCTCCATGGGCCGCCAGGAACGCCTCGACGGCGGCGGCGCCGGCCTCTCGCGGCCGGGGGACGACGAAGCGTTCCAGGGGTGGGATTCCCAGCTGTCGAGCGGTCTCCTGGGCGAAACCCAGCCGGGCACCGGTCAGCGGGAAGTCGTGGTCCGGCAGGGCCATGGCGATGCGCCTGTGCCCCTGTTCGGCGAGGTGGCGGATCTGGAGTGCGGCGTTGGCGGCGAATCCGCGTTCCCAGTCCTCCTCGGTGGGTTCCGCCCCTCGCAGGTACACCTCTCCGAGCCGCAGCACCGCTCGCGGCACGATGGTGTCGAGGACCTTCTGCGTGGCTTCCGGGTTCGCGTGCCCGTGCCGTACCAGCAAGATGTGGTCGTGCTCAGCGAGTTCCTCGTCCAGGCCGCGGACGTAGCTCCGGGAGAAGTTGCCCTCCATGCCCCAGTCGACATTGAGCACCACGACGCGGGAGGAGCCCTCGCGCAAGGCCCGGGCGATCCCGTGCGGGACGTACCCCAGGTCCTGGGCGGCCTCCAGGACCCGCTCGCGGGTCGCGACGGAGATCGTCTGCCGTGGGTCGTCATTCAGTACGAAGCTCACCGTGGCCCGCGACACTCCGGACGCCTTGGCCACGTCGCTCAACGTCACCCGACCAGAACGGCCCATCACGGATCCCCTCTCCCTGGAGGGCTACGGCTCCAGCCCTCCAGGGATGTCACCAGGCACGCTTTCCCAGCCCTAGAACGATTAAGTTCAGGCTAGCCTACGCACCTGGGGTACTTCCGCAATCAACCTGACAGGTCGGGTACGCCCCTCGCCGCCACCGGCTCCTTCCTTGCGCCGTACGCAACCAAAGAGTGCGGCGCACGCGCCTCCTCAACCCGGGAGTCCCCCTGTTAGCGTCCCACTAGATCGATTAAGTAGCCTCCACCCACCGACCCGGCGCCCGTCCATCCACCACACTCACCAACTCGCGCCGAGGCAGACGTGGGCGGTTCGCTAAATCGTTCTAGCAAAGTGTTCGACCCAGGAAGGAGCCGCATGACAACCCCCAGCCTTCAGGACGGCATCGACAAGGCGGGCTCGCCCGTCGACCTGCTGTGGAAGCCCGGCGCCGAGCCGTGGACCCCCGAGGTCGTCGAGCGTGAGTTCGTCGGATGGCGGCAGGAGCAGGCGGCCTGGCACGAGGGCGTGGCGCTGCTCAACCTGTCGCATCACATGTACGACATGTGGATCGAGGGGCCGGACGCCACGCGGGTGCTGGCCGACCACGGCGTCAACAACTTCGAGAAGTTCGCGGTCGGACAGGCCAAGCAGTATGTGCCGGTCACTCGCGACGGCCACATCGTCACCGACGGGATCCTCGCCCGCGAGGGCGACAACAGCTACCTGCTCAGCGGGATCCCGGCCGCGCAGCACTGGGTGCAGTACCACGCGGAGAAGGGCGGCTACGACGTCTCGTTCGTCACCGATCCCTCCTCCGCCTTCCGGCCCGGCGGGCGCGCCCCGAAGCTCTTCCGCTATCAGATCCAGGGGCCGCGGGCCCTGGACGTGGTGCAGAGCGCCTTCGGTGGACCGCTTCCGGAGACGAAGTTCTTCCACTCCACGCCGGTCACCCTCGACGGACGCGCGTTCCGGGCCCTGCGCCACGGGATGGCCGGCCAGGCCGGCTACGAGTTCATCGGCCCCTGGGAGCACGGGGCCTACGTCCACGAGGCGTTCCTGAAGGCGGGCGAGCCGCTCGGACTGGTCCAGGTCGGTGCCCTCGCCTACACCACACCCAGCGTGGAGAGCGGCTGGATCCCCTCGCCGGTCCCCGGTATCTACACCGACCCCGAACTGCGGGAGTACCGCAGGTACCTGCCCCTGTTCGGCATCGAGGGCCAACGCCCGCTCAGCGGCAGCCACTTCTCGCGGGACATCGAGGACTACTACGTCTCCCCGTACGAGCTCGGCTACGGCAAGATGATCCACTTCGGCCATGACTTCCAGGGCCGGGACGCCCTGCTGAAGGCCAAGGACAAGGCCAGGGACGAGGAGCTCCGCAGGAAGGTCACCCTGGTACTCGACCCCGGTGACGTGCACCGGGTGCTGGGCGACGGCCGGGACCCCGGATTCGTGCTCAGCTACGCACGGCACCGGGTGGAGAGCGGCGAGGGCGACCTGGCCGGCATGACGATGCAGATCGCGTCGGTCGACCCGGTCGGCACCGTGCTGGCCCAGACCCTGATCGCGCCCGCGCACTCCGCGCCCGGCACCGCGGTGAGCGTGGTGTGGGGCGAGCACCCCGGCAGCGGCACCGCCCCCGAGGCCGACCTCGGCTTCCCGCGCATCCGCGCCACCGTGCAACCGAGCCCCTTCGACCAGCACGCCCGCACCCGGTATCGCCGCGACGCCTGACCGGTCCGGCACCACCCGACACCCCTCTCGGGCCGGGCGAGCCGCTCCCCTCTTCCGAGTGGTCTCGTCCGGCGGTGCCGCGCGCCCGCACACGTTCGACAAGGAGCACCATGAACCCCTTCGACACGGCTCCGGCAGCGGTGAGTACATCGCTGCTGGAGGACTTCTCGCTGGAGATGACCGGCAAGGACGTATCCAAGCTGCAAGAGGCCGGGGACACGATCCCCCGGGACACGCGCGTCAACGTCACCTTCCTCGCCAACGAGAACCTGGAGACGCGGCTGGCCGCCGCCCGAGCCGTGAAGCGGCTCGGCTTCGTACCGGTGCCGCACTTCTCGGCCCGCCGCCTCGGCTCCAAGGCCGACTTCGAGGGTTTTCTGGCCGGACTGCGAGCCGACGGAACCTGCCACAACGTGTTCACCATCGGTGGCGACCCCGCCCGCCCGGAGGGCCCGTACGCGGACTCGCTCTCCCTGATCGAATCGGGCCTGCTGAAGGAGTTCGGCGTCCGGCACGTCGGTATCAGCGGCTACCCGGAGGGCCATCCCGCCATCGCCGAGGACGCGCTGTGGTCGGCGCTGCGGGACAAGAGCGCGGCGCTGGCGGCGCAGGGCCTGGACGGCAGTGTCATCACCCAGTTCGGCTTCGACGTGGATCCCGTACTCGCCTGGATCGAGCGGGTGCGCGGCATGGACATCGCGCTCCCGGTCCGGATCGGTGTCCCCGGACCGGCCGGGGTGCGGCGCCTGATGTCCTACGCGGCCCGCTTCGGCGTCGGCACCAGCGCCACGATCGCCAAGAAGTACGGCCTGTCCCTGACCAACCTCATGGGCACGGCCGGCCCGGACCGGTTCCTGCGGGCGCTCGCCGAGGGCTACGACCCCGCCCGCCATGGCGAGGTGAAGGTCCACTTCTACACGTTCGGCGGACTGCGGGCCACCGCTGAATGGGCCGCCCGGTTCAGGAAGGAGATCGAGGCATGACGCTCGCCCAGGACAAGGCGTACCCCTCGGCAAGGAATACCAGGACGCCCGGTCACCAGGCCTCGCTGATCGTCCAGGGCGCCGACGCCACCGGGATCGTCTCCGCTCTGACCTCGGTCCTCAGCGGTCACGGCGCCAACATCGTGTCCCTGGACCAGTATTCCGACAACCCGCAGGGCGGCGCCTTCTTCCAGCGCACCGTCTTCACCATGGACGTCCTTCAGGCGGCCTTGCCCGATCTGAGAGCCGACCTGGACGAACACCTCGTCAAGCGGTACGGCCTCACCTGCACGCTGCGCGACCTGTCCGTCCCGAAGCGGGTGGCGATCTTCGCCAGCAAGTCCGACCACTGCCTGCTGGACCTGCTGTGGCGCCACCGGCAGGGTCAACTCCCGGTCGGCATCCCGATGGTGATCTCCAATCACCCCGATGTCGCCGAGGAGGTCCGCTCGTTCGGAATCCCCTTCTTCCACGTGCCGTCGACGGGGCCGGACAAGTCGGCGGCCGAGGCCGAACACCTGCGCCTCCTCAAGGACAACGTCGACTTCGTCGTCCTCGCCCGCTACATGCAGATCCTCTCCGGCGACTTCATCGAGCGGGTCGGGGTGCCGATCATCAACATCCACCACTCCTTCCTCCCCGCCTTCATCGGCGCCGGCCCCTACGCCAAGGCCAAGGAACGAGGCGTGAAGCTGATCGGGGCCACCGCCCACTACGTCACCGAAGACCTCGACGAGGGCCCCATCATCGAACAGGACGTCGTCCGCGTCAGCCACGCGGACACGGCCGCGGACCTCACCCGCCGCGGCGCCGACGTCGAACGGGCCGTCCTTTCGCGCGCCGTGCTCTGGCATGCGGAGGACAGGGTCATCCGCAACGGCAACCACACCATCGTCTTCGCCTAGCGACTCCCTTGTTCCGACAGACGAACCGCCCGGCACGGGGACAGGTGGTCTTGTCGCGCGCCGGTGGGCACCAACAGGTTCCGGCGCCGTACAACCGCGGCCGCCCAGGCCGTATCCGGCACGCAGTCCTCTCCACCGGGCGAATCGTTCACCAGCAGAAGGCGGTTCGCCACCATGACAAGCAAGATCGACGGTTCGAAGATCGCCCGGCGGATCCGGGCCTCGGTGGCCGACCGGGTCGCCGAGACCGCACGCGCGGGACGCGTGCCCGGGCTCGCCACCGTCCTCGTCGGCGACGACCCGGCGAGCGCCGTCTACGTCACCGCAAAACGCCGGGCCGTCCGAGAGGCCGGTATGCGTGACTTCCACCGGCAGCTGCCCGAGCGGTCCACACAGCTCGAAGTCGCCACCGTCATCGACGAGTTGGCCCACAACCCGGACGTGTCCGGGATTCTCCTGCAGCTGCCTCTGCCGACCCACCTGACTGCCGCAGCCCTGATCGACCGCATCCCCGTCGCCAAGGACGTGGACGGCCTGACCACCGCGAGCGCCGGCCGGCTGGCCCGTGGTGAGCGCGGACTGCGACCCTGCACGCCGAGCGGTGTGATCGAACTCCTCGACGCCGAGGGCATCGAGCTCAGGGGCGCGTGCGTCGCCATGGTCGGCTGGGGTGAGTTGGTGGGACGCCCGCTGACGCAGCTGCTGCTGCGGCGGGGCGCCACCGTGTCGGTCGCCCACGAGTTCACCGCGGACCTCGCAGCCGTCACCCGGCCTGCCGACATCGTGGTGGTGGCCACAGGAGTACGCGGCCTCGTCGGCCCCGAACACGTCAAACCCGGCGCCACCGTCATCGACGTCGGCATCCACCGCACCCCCACCGGACTCACCGGAGACGTCCGTGCCGCCGAACTGGACGGCATCGCGGGGCGCATCACGCCCGTGCCCGGCGGGGTCGGGCCGATGACCATCGCGATGCTCGTGGTCAACACTCTGCGCGCCGCCGAGTGGGGCGCCGAACGGCAGGCCGTGCCGGCCTGACCCGGGGCCGGGTGGTCGTCCGCCGGAGACACCTGTCGCGGACACCGACGGACAACTGTCCTTCCGCGCTCGCGGCTAGCCCGGTTCGCGTCCCCGGCCGCGGTCGCCTCTGCAGCCCCCGCCGGCTGCGTCACCGTCCGGCCCGCCCGGCATGGTGCGCCTGCCCAGCACGGACGCCGACCACGACGAGGCGATCACCACGGCCACCATCGTGCCGCTGCCGCCGGGAAGAGCGCAGGTGCTCGGCGCGTCCGTGAAGCTCGCGCCGTAAGCGTCCGGGGCCTTGCCGGTGGCTTCGAGGTCCGCAGGGGCAGGAACGCGCCGGCCTGGATGCCGACGTGCGATACCGGACCGCCCGCCTGCGCTTGGTCGACGGGCGATACCGATGCCCGACACCCCGATGAGCAGGGCGGTTTCGCCGGCGCCGGTGGAGGTGCGGAACAGGTTCACGCGCGGCGCCCGGATGCCGCCCACGACCAGACCGGTCACCAGCAGCAGGCCGGACTCCGGTGCTGAGCAGGGGGTCAGGGGTAGCCCCCGTTAGCGCACGGCGAGGAACATCAGGTCCGAACCCAGCAGCATGCGGCCGCCGTAGTCGGCGTCGCGCGCGCTGTCGCGCAGCAGGCGACGCCAGGTGGTGTCGCCGGCCGCGGTCTGCTGTCCGGGGCTGAGGTGGGTGGCCACGAGCGTACGGGCGTCCGCCTCGGCTGCGATGCGGCCGAGTTGGGCCACGTCGGTGTGGCTGGCGAGGATGTGGTCGATCAGGGCCTGCGGCAGCCCGAGGCCGGCCAGCCCGCCGGGGTAGAGCGCCTCGTGCACCAGCACGTCCGCACCACGGGCGAGCGTCACGACGTTCGGCGTGGGAGTGGTGTCGCCGGAGAAGACGACGCTGCCGTGGTCGGTGTCGAAGCGGTAGGCGTACGCGGGGAACACAGCGCCGTGCGGGACCAGGACCGCGGAGACCTTGAGGTCGTCGTTCTCCATGACGGTGAAGGGCCGCATGGCCGGTGCCGTGCGGGCCGCTGAGGCCTGGATGCCGGAGGGAGGCAGTACATCGTGGACGTTCAGGAGGGCGCCCGGGTCGGTACCCGTGTGCTCGGCCATGAAAAAGGTGGGGGAAGCCGCGTACGCCTGCCCCGCCAGCCGGGTCATCTCGACGGTTCCCGGCAGTGGCCCGGGAGCGCCCGTGACGGTGGAGGAGATGCCGGCTGGACCGGGGCCGTACACATCGACGGGCTTCTGGAAGCCCTGCGAGCCCGAGGCGCCGGCCGCCAGCATGGGGAAGGCGTAGTAGTCGACGATGTGGTCGGCGTGCAGATGGGTGAGAAAGATGCCGGCCAGCGACGGCATCGAGAGCCCTGCGCGCAGGTACTGGGTGACCGCTCCCCGCCCGCAGTCGACCACGTATGTACGGCCGTTGACGACGACCGCGGAGGAGATGCCGTACCGGGTCGCGAGCGGCGGGGGCCCGCCGTTGGTCCCCAGCAAAGTCAGCGAAAGACCGCTTCCGGAACTGCTCGGCCCTGTCACCTGCGGGGCGGCCGAAGCCCGTTCAGCGCTCAGCAGCGGTGCGGCGACGACGGTGGCCGATGCGGCCACCGCGCCCAGCAGCCTTCGGCGGGACGGGTACGCGTCCGGGGAATCGCTCATCGACTCACACATGGCGGAACATTCCTTCGTGCGGCTCGAATGGTGCGCTGCCACAATCGTCACCGGGCGCCGTCCCGTCTACGGTCCGAGGCGCAGCATGAGGTTGCACAGCGCGACGGCTGCTCCACTGGTACCTGTTCGTGAGAGTCGACCGCGAAAGCGACGACGTCCACGTCGTAGGCGGTCTGCTGACGCCATGTGGCGGCCACGCCGAACTCGCCCTCATGAACCTGCCGGACCCGGTGTGACTCCCCACCAGCGAAGGCCGCGCCTACTCGACGTGGTCCACGCCTGACCCCGTAGAGACGTCGAACTCGGCCGCTGAGAGAACCTCACCGCCCTGCTTCGAGGCAGTCGCGGAACTCCTCGGGAGGCATCGCGGCAGCCGTGGCAGGCGCCCGGTACGAGGTGTCCGTCCAGTTGCCGACTCGGCCCTTCGGGGTAACGACAGAGGTGAAACCCCCGGCGGCGGCCGAGGGACGTGTCAGTCGTCGGCGAGTGCCTCGTGGACGGAGGAGACCGCGCCGGCGCCATCGCCGACGGCGGTGGCCACTCTTTTCGTCGAGCCCGCCCGGAGGTCGCCGGCTGCGAAGACCCGGGGTGCGCTTGTCTGGAACGGCAGGGCCGTACCGAACGGTTCGGCAGGCAGACGGCTGTCCGTGAGGACGAAGCCGTTGTGGTCCTTGGCCACACCGTCCAGCCAGCCCGACACCGGGTCGGCGCCGATGAAGCAGAACAGGGCACGGCAGGCCAGCCGGTCCCACCGCCCGTCGGCCCTCTCGGCGACGATCGACGCGAGGGTGTCGTCGCCGCCCAGTTCGCGGATCGTGCTGCTGGTGTGGACCCGGATCCGCGCATGCGCTCGGATCCGGTCGGTCAGGTAGGACGACATCCGGGCTCCGAGATCGGCGCCGCGGACGATCAGGTCCACCGTCGCACCACGGGCGGCGAGGGACAGGGCCGCTTGCCCGGCCGAGTTGGCGCCGCCGACGACCGTCACCGGCTGGTCTTCATAGCCTCGGACGTCCAGCTCGGTCGCGGCGTACCGGACGCAACCGGACTTCTCGAAAGTCGTCCATCGCGGCAGGTCGAGGTGCCGGTAGTGGGCCCCGGTCGCGGCGATCACCGCGCGGCACTGGATGCGTGCGCCGTCCTCCAGCAGGACGGCCGGCCGTCGCTCCTCGGAGAGGTCCAGGCCGGCCACCGCGCAGGGCGAGTGGATCCGTACACCGAACTTGAGTGCCTGGACCATCGCCAGACGGGTCAGGCTTTCGCCGCTGACTCCGTGCGGGAAGCCCAGGTAGTTCTCGATGCGGGCGCTCTTGGCGGCCTGGCCGCCGAGCCCGGCGCGGTCCAGCAGTACCGTGACGAGACCCTCGGACGCCCCGTACACGGCGGCGGCCAGACCCGCCGGGCCGGCGCCCACCACGACGAGGTCGACCGGACGCCCGTCGGCTCGATAGGTGAGACCGAGCACCTCGGCAACAGCTCTGGGCGTCGCGCGCCTCAGCAGCGAACCGTTGACCATCGCGGCCGGGAGGTCGTCCTCGCCGAGCCCCGCCAGTCTCATCAGCGAGCGTCCGGGGTGCGTGGCGGCGTCGAGCCAGGAATGCGGCAGGAGCATCTGCGCCACATAGGTGCGTAGTTCCAGCGTCTCCGCGGCGTACGACCGGCCGACGAGCTCCAGGGCGTTGCCTGCCGCCCCGCGGATCTCCTCTCGCCGTTCCCTGAACGCCTCGATCAGGGTGTCGGCGATGTCGACCTGCTCGGCGAGGGCCCGGCGCAACATCGCCGCCCGGATCCGGACCACTGTCCCGGCGGACACCACCCGGGCGGTCAGGTAGACGTGCTGACCGGTCAGCAGGTTGAGCTCGCCGAGGAAGTCTCCGGGTCCGCCCCGGTAGATCAGACGCTCCGGCTCGATCGCCGTCGCGTCCCGGACGATGTGCACGGTCGCCGACCGGAGCAGGAAGAAGTCGTAGGTGTCGTCGCCGGACGTGTACAGATCCCGGCCGGGCTCGGCGTGCTCCACCTCCCCGTACTCGGCGAGCCGGCGGAACTGCTCGTCGTCCAGGACCGGCCCGCGCTGTGCCGCACCGTCGTTCACGTGATTCCTCCGTCACACCGGACCAGAAGGGTCTCTTGCTGGAGTGCTGGTCGAGTCGGGCTGTTCAGGCGCGAACCGGAACGGGCGCCGGCTTCACCCGGGCGACGGTCATGACGTACAGGAGCAGACCCGCGGTGGTGAGGACGAAGCCGGCCCACACGGTGGACAGGGTCTCCCAGCCGGCATCGAGGGCGACCGCGCCGCCGATCGCGCCGAGACAGTCGGCCAGGTTGAGCGCGGCCAGGTTGAGCGTTCCCATCAAGGTCGGGGCGCCCGGTGCGAAACCGGTCAACCGGACCTGGATGGTGGGGATGGCGAACATCATGACTCGCCGGCGCCGCTGGCGAAGGTGCCCAACGCCAGTGCGAACAACGTCAGTTTCGGGTTCCTGATGGGCGACTTCGCGGTGGTGTGCCGCTGCTCCTCGGCAGTGCACTGGCTGTCGTATGCGCGCTGATGCATCGTCTCGCCTCGTCTCGTCCTCGGCAGGAGGGTCAGTCGGACGGCGTACTGGCCGGTGCGGGGCGGGGATCAGGTGTGGGGGGCGGGTCGTCGTCCTCCCGGAGGCCGTGGCGGGCGTAGAAGCGCCGCAGGGGCGCCGGCGCCCACCAGTTCGCGTTTCCGAGCAGGCGCATCGTGGCCGGTACCAGCAGTGCCCGGACGATCGTCGCGTCCACCAGGACGGCGATGAGCATCGCCACCCCGATCAGCTTGATGAACGTGATTCCGGAGACGGAGAACAGCCCGATGACGACCAGGATGAGCAGCGCGGCGCTGGTGATGATCCGGCCGCTGCGCTGCAGCCCGACCGCGACCGCCGCGGTGTTGTCGCCGGTCCGGTCGTACTCTTCGCGGATCCGGGACATCAGGAAGACCTCGTAGTCCATCGACAGCCCGAACACGACCGCGAGGACCAGAATCGGCTGGGTCGCCTCCAGTGTCCCGGTGGAGGTGAAGTCCAACAGGCCGGAGAGATGGCCGTCCTGGAAGATCAGGACCAGTGCGCCGAACGAGGCGCCGAGCGACAGGATGTTCATCACGATCGCCTTGACCGGCAGCACGACGGAGCCGAAGGCGAGGAACAGCAGGACGAAGCCGGCGCCGCCGATGATCAGCGCCATCCAGGGCAGCAGATCGCCCACGGCGGCGAGTTGGTCGGCCAGCTGCGCGGTCTGGCCACCCACCAGTGCCTCACCACCCGGTGGTGCCGGTACCGCCCGGATCCGGCTCACGAGATCCCGCGACTCGGGCGATATGGGGTCGCCCCGGTACATGACCGTGACCCGGGCGACGTCGCCGGACCGACCCGTGACCTCGGCTCCGGACACCCCGTCGACAGTCCGG
>NZ_JBHXLU010000053.1:0-5119 GCF_042720695.1 Streptomyces sp. NPDC058457
CGGTCGCCGAGCCAGATGTTGTCGCCCATGCCGATCTCGTCGCCGTAGTAGAGGATCGGCGAGCCGGGGAGGGACAGCAGCAGGGCGGTGAAGAGCTCGATCTGGTTGCGGTCGTTGTCGAGGAGGGGTGCGAGGCGGCGGCGGATGCCGATGTTGGCGCGCATACGCGGGTCTTTGGCGTATTCGGCCCACATGTAGTCGCGTTCTTCGTCGGTGACCATTTCGAGGGTGAGCTCGTCGTGGTTGCGCAGGAAGATGCCCCACTGGCAGCCGGAGGGGATGGCGGGGGTCTTGGCGAGGATTTCCGAGACGGGGTAGCGGGATTCCCGGCGCACGGCCATGAAGATCCGCGGCATCACCGGGAAGTGGAACGCCATGTGGCACTCGTCCCCGCCGCTGCGGTAGTCGCCGAAGTAGTCGACGACGTCCTCCGGCCACTGGTTGGCCTCGGCCAGCAGCACGGTGTCCGGGTACTGGGTGTCGATCTCCTTGCGGACCCGCTTCAGGAAGTCGTGGGTCGCGGGGAGGTTCTCGCAGTTGGTGCCCTCGCTCTGGTAGAGGTACGGCACCGCGTCCAGCCGGAAGCCGTCGATGCCCAGGTCCAGCCAGAAGCGGAGCGCGGAGAGGATCTCCTCCTGGACGGCCGGGTTCTCGTAGTTGAGGTCCGGCTGGTGGGAGAAGAAGCGGTGCCAGTAGTACTGCTTGCGGACCGGGTCGTAGGTCCAGTTGGAGACCTCGGTGTCGACGAAGATGATCCGCGCGCCCTGGTACTGCTTGTCGTCGTCCGCCCAGACGTAGTAGTCCCCGTAGGGCCCGTCGGGGTCCTTGCGCGACTCCTGGAACCACGGGTGCTGGTCGCTGGTGTGGTTCATGACGAAGTCGATGATGACGCGCATGCCGCGTTGGTGGGCGGCGTCGACGAACTCCACGAAGTCGGCGAGGTCACCGAACTCGGGGAGTACGGCGGTGTAGTCGGAGACGTCGTAACCGCCGTCCCGCAGCGGGGACTTGAAGAAGGGCGGCAGCCAGAGGCAGTCGACGCCGAGCCACTGCAGATAGTCGAGTTTCGCGGTCAGGCCCTTGAGGTCGCCGATGCCGTCGCCGTTGCTGTCCTGGAAGGAGCGGACCAGGACCTCGTAGAAGACGGCGCGTTTGAACCAGTCCGGGTCCCGGTCCTTGGCGGGGGTGTCCTCGAAGGTGTCCGGGACGGGTTCGTTGACGATCATTGTATGGGTGACCCTCCGATCTGCGGGGACGGTCGCAGGACGGTGAGGATGTGCGCGGCCCGGTGACCCGGTTCCAGGCGCACATAGTTGGCCCTGCCCCAGTTGTAGGTTTCGCCGGTGAGCTCGTCGCGCACCGGCACCGACTCGTGCCAGTTCAGGCCGAGTTGCGGCATGTCCAACGAGACCGTGGCCTCCTGGGTGTGGTGGGGGTCGAGGTTGACGACCACCAGAACCGTGTTCGATCCGCTCCGCTTGCTGTAGACGATCACCGCTTCCTGGTCGGCATGGTGGAAGTGGAGGTCACGCAGCTGCCGCAGGGCCGGGCTGCTGCGCCGGACGGTGTTGAGGCGGGTGATGAGGGGGGCGATGCCGTCGGTGTCGGCGGTGGCCCAGTCGCGTGGTGTGAGCTGGTACTTCTCGGAGTCGAGGTATTCCTCGCTGCCTTCCCTGAGGGGGGTGTTCTCGCAGAGTTCGTAGCCGCTGTAGATGCCCCAGGTGGGGGAGAGGGTGGCGGCGAGCACGGCACGGGCCTCGAAGGCGGGACGACCGCCGTCCTGCAGGTAGGCGTGCAGGATGTCCGGGGTGTTGGCGAAGAAGTTCGGCCGCATCCACGCGGCGGACTCACCGGACAGCTCGGTGAGGTACTCGGTGAGTTCCTGCTTGGTGGTGCGCCAGGTGAAGTAGGTGTAGGACTGCTGGAAGCCGGTCTGGGCGAGGGTGCGCATCATCGCGGGCCGGGTGAAGGCCTCGGCGAGGAAGATGACGTCGGGATCGGCCGTGTTGATCTCGGCGATCACCCGTTCCCAGAACACGACCGGTTTCGTGTGGGGGTTGTCGACGCGGAAGATCCGCACCCCGCAGTCCATCCAGTGCCGCAGCACCCGGACGGTCTCGGCGATCAGCCCGGGCATGTCGGCGTCGAAGGCGATCGGGTAGATGTCCTGGTACTTCTTGGGCGGGTTCTCGGCGTAGGCGATGGTGCCGTCCGGGCGGTGGTGGAACCACTCGGGATGCTTCTCCACCCAGGGGTGGTCGGGCGAGCACTGCAGGGCGAAGTCCAGGGCGATCTCCAGGCCGTGCCGGGCGGCCTCGGCCACGAACCACTGGAAGTCCTCCAGGGTTCCCAGGTCAGGGTGGACGGCGTCGTGCCCGCCCTCCGGGGATCCGATCGCCCAGGGCACGCCGACGTCGTCGGGGCCGGGGTCGAGGGTGTTGTTGCGGCCCTTGCGGAAGGTGGTGCCGATGGGGTGGATCGGGGGGAGGTAGACGACGTCGAAGCCCATCTCGGCGATCTTCGGCAGTCGGCGCGCCGCTGTCCGGAACGTGCCGTGCGGCCGCTCGGGGGTCCCCTCGGAGCGGGGGAAGAACTCGTACCAGGAGCCGTACAGGGCCCGTTCACGCTCGACGAGCAACGGCAGCGGCTCGGAGACGGTCACCAGCTCCCGCAGCGGATACCGCGCCAGGACCTTGTCGACCTCGGGCGCGAGGGCGGCGGCGAGGCGCCAGGGGGCGGGCCGTTCCTCGTCGCGGAGGGCGGCGACCGCGGTCAGCAGGATTTCCCGTTTTTTTGCCTTCGGGACCCCGGCGGCGGCCCGTTCGTAGAGCCGGGCGCCCTCCTCCAGGACCAGATCGGTGTCGATGCCCGCCGGGATCTTGATCTGTGCGTGGTGGCGCCAGGTGGCGACCGGATCTCCCCATGCCTCGACCTGGTAGGTCCAGCGGCCCGGTTTCCCGTCGGCGGTGACCGTTGCGCCCCACCGGTCGGTGCCGGGGGCCAGCTCCCGCATCGGGGTCCAGGGGCCGGGCCGGCCCCTGGGGTCCTTCAGTACGACGTTGGCGGCGACGGCGTCATGGCCCTCGCGGAAGACGGTGGCTGTGACCTCGAACGACTCCCCGGTGACCGCTTTGGCGGGCCGGCGCCCCTGCTGGATCAGCGGGCGGACGTCGAGGACGGGTATGCGGCCGACGGCGGTGGCCTCGTCCGCGGGGGGTGGCGCGCCGGGTGACGTGCGCCGGGTCGGAGGTGCTGAGGAATGGTGCGTGGCGGGCATGACCGCTCCTGTCCGCGGCAACGAGGGTGTGGGCGGATGGATGGTGGGGAGGTGGGTCCTGCGGGTGTACCTGGTGTTTTACCGCTGTGTGGTGTCAGTGCTGTGTCTGTGGGGTGTACCGGAGGAGCCTTCCCACCCTATTCGGGTGGGCAATCCGGCACTTTGTTAACTACTCAGCCGTATGTCTACGCACAAGACCGGCCCCGTTCTCGGCGAACGGGGCCGGTGGCGTGATCGCATACCAGAAACCGCTTTACGACTTCGGTACCCGGAGGAGTCTGTTCGGCGAGCCCGGCCCCGCACCGGACACCTTCCCGCTCGCCGCCCCCGCAATCAGGGCCTTGGCGACCTGGGCCGGGGTGGCCTTCCGGTGCCCGGCGAGGTAGAGGGCGGCGGCCCCTGCCACGTGCGGTGCCGCCATCGACGTACCCGAGTAGGTCGCCGTGCCGGTGTCGCTCGCGTACGAGTCCGAGGTGATCGCCACGCCCGGGGCGAACAGGTCGACGGCGGGGCCGTAGTCGGAGAAGTCCGCGCGGGTGTCGGTGCGGTCGGTGGCGCCGACGGTGAGGGCCTGCGGCACGTCGGCCGGCGAGTAGCGGGCGGCCGGGAGGCCGTCGTTGCCGGCGGCGACCGCGTAGGTCACGCCTGCCCTGATCGAGTTCCGTACGGCGGTGTCGAGCTGGGCGCTGTGGTAGCCGCCCAGGCTGAGGTTGGCGACCGCGGGTCTGCGGGCGTGCGAGGTGACCCAGTCGACACCGGCGATGACCTGGGCGGTGGTGCCCGCCCCGGTGTCGTCCAGGACCCGCACGGAGACGATCCGGGCCTTCTTGGCGACGCCGTACCTGGTGCCGGCGATGATGCCGGCGACATGGGTGCCGTGCCCGTTGCCGTCACCGGCGGACCTGTCGTTCCCGACGAAGTCCCAGCCGTAGCTCGCGCGTCCGCCGAAGTCGGCCTGTGTGATGCGGACACCGGTGTCGATCACGTACACGGTGACGCCCGCGCCCGCCGGCTCCGGTGAGGTGTACGACCTGTCGAGCGGCAGCTTCGCCTGGTCGACGCGGTCCAGGCCCCAGGACGGCGGGTTCTTCTGGGTGCGCTCCAGCCGCACCCGGCTGTCCTGGACGACTGAGGCGACCCGCGAGTCCGCGGCGAGCCGCCGGGCCTGTCTCGCGCTCGCCTCGACGGCGTAGCCGTTCAGCACACTGTCGTAAGTATGGCTTATTTTCGCCCCATAGCGGGCGGCGACGTCCTTCCCGGCCGCCGACGCCCCCTTGATCCCCTCCTTGAGCGTCACCAGATAACTCCCGTCGACCGATCCGGTCCGGCCGGCGTCGACGATGGTCCCCTCCGGTACGGCGTGCGCGGGCAGGGTGGCCGTCGACAGCACCGCGGCCGTGACGACCGCGGTCAAGCCCCCCACCAGACGCAGACGCCGGGTACACGTCCGTGCCATGGCTGCGAGTCCCCCTCCTCAGCTCAGGGAGGCAGCGTCTCGTACGGTGCGAAAGCCGACAAGAAGGCCCCCGAGCACGACTGCCGACCACCACCACATCCCAGCCCGTCCGGCGCCTTGGGACGAGGGCCGATCCGTGCCACGTTCCGGCCCGTCCGGTGCTGTGGGGCGAAGGCCGGTCCGTGCCACGTCCCAGTCCGTCCGGCGCCTCGGGGCGAAGGCTGGTCCGCATCACATCCCTGTCGGTCCGGTGTTCGGGGACGAAGGTCGATCTGCACCACATCCCAGCCCGTCCGGCGTTTGAGGACGAGGCCGTTCAGGCCGAAGCGGGGGTCTGGGGGCGGCAGCCCCCAGTGGCACCCTCGCACCGGTACTGTCGGACAGAC